>DDKQ01000104.1:0-422 GCA_002339355.1 Candidatus Subteraquimicrobium carltonvillense
CCAATAAAAATCTAGAGTTTTCAATTGGTTAGGTTTTTTTAACACAATCAAAGCCTAACCACCCTCATCCTGTCGCCTTTTTAAACAGCCTCGTTTGCTTATTGTTACCTTCTTGATCAACGAAAAATTTCCTTCTTTGTGAAAATTTTATTTTTAAATTTTTCCCTATATGCCGGCACCGTGATCATTGGCGGACGTTTAATATCCTCTATTCGCTTCGGTTTAAGATAGAGATTTTGCCTATCCTGTTGTACCAATTTCATATTCTTGCTGATTTCTTGGAAGAGGTGCAACTTACCTCTCCCCTCCAACCAATCCATGACCACCTGGACGATGGCAAAGGACATCTCGCTGAGGTCGCTTAGCTCTCGATTGCGGTGAATCAGTTCCATGAGGTCAACCTGACCGATCACCGGCAAACC
>DDKQ01000104.1:759-9064 GCA_002339355.1 Candidatus Subteraquimicrobium carltonvillense
CGCACTGACCAGAAAGCGGCTGCACGAGACCAGAGAGAGATGGAAAGAAGGTATTGATGAGCGGGCGAGCCGTTAATTCGGTCACTCGACCACCGCCGGCTTTGAGTAACCTTTGCCCTATCCTGAGTGGTCGGCGGAAAAACCCCTTCACATACTTGATGCGGGGATATTTCAAAAGGGGTCCCACAAGGCCAACGACAAAATCGGGTTTAATGTTGCGGATGTCAGTATCGATCCAGACGATGATATCGCCCTCAAGAATAAAAAGACTCTTCCACAAGCCTTCGCCCTTACCAGGGTATCCACCCATTGAGGAAAGAATGTCGTAATGTGTGTGAACGGGGACACCCAGTTCTTTAGCTATTTGAGGAGTTCGATCGGAAGAACCACCATCAATGACCACGATTTCATCCAAGAGAGGATATTCATCATAAAGTTTCCTTTTTATAATCTTAATTATTTGCCCGATTGTGGCCTCTTCATTTAAAGCGGGTAATCCCAGGCTTATGGAGAGATTCTGCTTCTCTTTTAAAGCTATTAGTTCAGCCAAATCGGAAAATTCATCGGAGTGGAACGTATTCTCCGCAAACCACTTGTCGACGATATCTGAAACTTCTTCCAATTCCTCCTCAAATATCCGTTCCTCCTCCCCGGCCCTCTCCAGCTCCAAAAGAGAAACGGGTTCGGGCTGGGCAGCTTTGGCGATGATGATAGTAGCTTTCGTTTGCTCAGAAACAGCTCTTGGAATCGCTCCCAAAAATGAACCTTCATCCTCAAGTGAGGCACCCATGATCACGACCTCATAATTCTTCGCCGCCTAGACGATGGAGTTCTCGATATCAACAGGACAAAGATTCAAGATTTCTATGTCTTCACCTTGATAACCAAGCTTAGCAATGTAGTTTTTAAAGATTCTCTCACTTCTCTTCGATTCAGCTTTGGGGGTCTCTGGACCCTCGACGTGCATCACCGTAAGGTGGGCTTTGAAACGACGGGCGATGGCCACTGCGATATCGAATGTGAGCTGAGCGTGGACTCCGCCCCTCAAAAGTAGAAGGATATTGCGGTATTCGCCCACATGTCCCGGTTTTACTAGGATTAGATTCTTTGGACATTCCCGAACCACATCATCGATGGTTAAATCAAAGAAGCGATTCTGACCAGTCGTCTTGCCATCCCAACCCAATATTAATAAATCGCATTCCCTTTCGGTTGCGGTATCCATTATCTCCTGCCAGACATTGCGGGAGACCTTCACCAACGTCCTGATCTCCACATTCTCCGACTCGCCAAAGCGGGCAAATTCCCGAAGCAGCCTGCGGTAGCGCTGAGCTGGCAAGGCACCGTAACTGTAAGATAGCGAAGGTGGTACTTTAACCACCCCTAAGGCGATGAGTCTGCCATGGGAAGTGGAAATCAAGGATGAAGCAATCTTGATTACCTCCGTGGAGATGCTCTCCTTTGTGATTGGCAGTAATATTTTAAAGTTAATGTCTCTCATTTCCATGCCTATACCACACCTTTGATTCAATTACCAGCAATTTTATTCTAACCTAAAACCTTCCTAAGGACAACAAATGAACCTTTCATGAAGTGAAGCCATAAATAATGGGACATTTTTACTTTGAATTAGACCCCGAATTTTGCGAGTCTCTTTGGAAACATGTAAATCTCCTCCTGCTGATATATTCACGAATTAATTTATCAGGGGAAGGTAAAATTCAGATTGAATAGAAGTTAAATCTAGATTAACATTTCTTTAATTTTAGGGTGAATTCTAGACCTGCGGGAGAAATAAATGAGCATAATCCGCAGATTATCCTGGGCTATATTTTTATTGCTCTTCATTTTAACCATGGGGACCCTTGGCTATATACTTATAGAGAAATGGTCTCCACTGGACGCATTGTATATGACGGTCATTACCATCTCCACCGTTGGATTTCGAGAGATCGCACCCTTATCACCCGTGGGAAAAGTTTTTACCATCTGTTTGATCATTGGAGGAATTGGAACCGTTATTTATACTTTAGGTATAATTGTGGAGTTTTTAGCTGAAGGGCATTTAACTGGTTTAATGGAGAGGAGAAAGATGAGAAAACAAATAGAGGAATTAAGAAACCATTATATCCTCTGTGGCTATGGTCGAGTGGGAAGACAGGTGGCTAAAGAATTTTTAAAGGCAAGAGTGCCATTTGTAGTTATTGAAAATAATCCAGATACAATTCTCAAATGCCGGGAGGAGGGTTTGCTTTGTTTGGAGGGAGATGCATCCGATGATCAGATTCTAAAGGCAGCTGATGTTGAGAGAGCAAAGGGCTTAGTAGCTGTCGTAGATAACGATGCAGACAATGTTTTCGTCACACTTTCAGCTCGGGTGCTAAATCCAGGAATATTTATCGTTGCTCGAGCGGAACTTGAGGAATCCGAGGAAAAGCTCAAGAAAGCGGGGGCAGATAGAGTAATCTCCCCCACCGCCATTGGTGGCAGGAGGATGGCTGCCTTATTGCTTAAACCGCTGGTTTGTGATTATTTGGATGTGGTGGCGCATGGTGAAAAGATTGAATACCAGTTGGAAGAGTTAGGAGTTAAGGAAAATTCTCCCATTGCCAATGTTACTATTAGAGAGACCGGTATCCGAGAGAAAACTGGTGCCTTGATCCTGGCGATTAAAAAGGCTAGCGGTGAATTTAATACCAATCCCTCAGCCTCTACAGTCATTGAAGCCGGTGATAAATTAGTGGTAATGGGAACAAAGGACCAACTGGAAACTCTACAGGATTTAATATGAGGACTGTTTTGTAAAGTTATGATAAATTTGGGAATATCATTTACTACGTGCATCGCCCGAATTAAAAAAGGGATCGGGATCTTTTAAAGGAAGAGTCTAAGGCTTGACGTAAAGATTGTCGATAATATTCTCGGGAGTGTTGAATTTGGTGCTTGAAGATAAGACAAAGTTTATGCCCAGATATTACTGTACAAAGCTTTATTGCCAATACCTCTCGGTGAATAAAAATGGTTGTACCAGAATTAAATGTATCTTCCCCTCGCAGATAAGGGATGAGGTCAAGCGGTTAATGGATATAGTAGCAGAAGCAGAAAGAAAGTAACCTGAAATCTACGCTCAAACCAGAGAAGTTTTTGTAAAATCTTCATCAAAAACAAAAAGATCGAAAGAGTAATATCCCGAACTCTTCGATCTTTTATTTTCCCCGAGTTTGAATAAGGTAGAAAATGGTAGCGGGGGGCAGATTCGAACTGCCGACCTTCGGGTTATGAGCCCGACGAGCTACCAGACTGCTCCACCCCGCGGCGAAAACAATATTAACTTATGGAACTTATAGGAACCGATGACCTCCCCGATTCTGATCGGGGCGAGCTACCAGACTGCTCCACCCCGCGTCGCCAATATAAAATATAGCACAATTTTTCCGGGTTGCAAAGCGTCAGGGCAGCAGGTGCAGGCAGGTCGGACAAATTGTTAAGATATTTTAACAGATATTTTTGAAGGAAAATGACGCCAGCTGCAGAAACTATTCTAAAAGGCTCCTGAACAGGGATTTACAATGAGGAGCCTTTATCGTGCAAAGGGGAATAAATAATCTTGAAACGATTCTTAAGATATGAGATTGGGGAACTAAAAAATTTGGCTTAGGTGTCGATTAAGAATATAACGGGCATGAATCATGAAAACATCTGCGGGATGTGAAAAATGAAAAGGGGATTCAGATTCATCGCACTTTTAATAGTTCTGACGATTATCTCGTCTCTCTGTAGCCAAGCCTTTGCGGATCCACAACCTCCTCAACAAGAAATGGATATCCCAGCCATTCAACGGGCAATAATTGACAAGCAATTGGAAGTGGAGCGAGTAAAGGCTGAGATAAAAGCATTGGATGTAGAGCTGGAGATAGCCATTGAAGCCTACTTAGGTATTCAGCAGGAATTGGAGAAAACTCAACGGGAATTGCAAGAAGCGCGCTACAGGCTCGAACAAGCCCAGCGGGAGTTTGACGCTCAAAAGGACATCTTAAACAGGCGAATCAGCAACATTTACAAGCATGGCGATTATGATGTCTTAGAGATCCTGCTAAACACGAAAAGCTTTACCGACCTTCTGGTCAGACTCCGCTTTTTAATAATAATAGGACAGCAAGATGCGGATATCCTGGCAAAACTCCGCAGACAGAAGGAAAAAATAAGGAAAATAAAGATGGAATTGGAGGCATTAAAACAGGAACAGTTGCAAGTTCGCCTCCAATTGGAAGCGAAGAAAACGGAGATCGAAAACAAGCTCGCCGAGCGAGAGCAATACTTGGCCAATCTCAATGCAGAAATTCAGAGATTGATTCAGGAAGAAGAGGAAAGAAAGGCCCGTGAACAAAGGGAGCTTCTACAGCGGCTCCTCCAACTGGGTATAAATGGAGGTATAACCATTGAACCCGGAAGGGTGGTCCATACGGCCCTGAAGTATCTGGGAATTCCCTATCTTTGGGCAGGAGATGGTCCCGAAGAGGGTTTTGATTGCTCGGGTCTGGTTATGTATGTATTCGCCCAACATGGTGTCACACTTCCCCACCATAGTGCCACTCAATTCACCATGGGAACCCCCGTGGAGATAGAGGAACTTCAACCCGGAGATGTGGTATTCTTTGGAAATCCCGTCCATCACGTGGGTATATATATCGGAGCTGGTTACTTTGTACATGCCCCGAAAACTGGAGATGTGATCAGAATAACCAGGCTGAGCGAGCGCTTAGATTATGCCGGGGCACGCAGATTCCCAGCAAAACCTATTCCGCAACCTCCCCTTGAATAATCCATGGCATAACCCACCCAGCCCGTATCTTTGCCCCAAGATAGCCCATAGTACCATCCTTTATGAGCAGTTTTAAACTCCAAAATGCGGAAATGAGCCCTCAGAAATAGTTATTGTCAATCGCCAAACTCCCAAATGGATATTTTTCGAGTAATTCCTGTAGATGCACCAAAAGGAATCTGGAGATGAAGATGGAAAGAATAATCTGTATTATTAACAAGATGGGTTAACACCATGGTCGGGGTGAAGTGCTCCGAAAACACCCCGAAGAACGCTGTCGCGTCTACGGGGCAGGCGCAGTTACGGCCGTTTACCCCGTTGGCAAGTGAAACGAGTCCTTCGGGGCCGCTCGGGTCTCGCCTCGCTACGAAACTCTGAGAATGCTTAAGAAGTTTTCATGAGCGAGGCTCCGACACTTTCTTAAGCACTTACCCCTCCCTCGAATGTATAAAATGTAAACCTGACTCGTTAATAGTCCACGTAATCAAAGGGGAATAAGGATGAGGGATTTAATCAATTTATGTTTGAACACCGCCTCTGTATTAGGAGCAAGTTACACCGATATACGAATCGTCCATAACGAAAGGGAATCCATCACCCATAAAAATGGCAAGGTCGAAGATATTTCCGTCCCAAGTGACTCTGGCTTCGGCGTACGCATGCTCGTGAATGGAGCATGGGGATTCGCCAGCAGTTTTAAATTAGAACACCGGGAGATAGAGGAAATAACCGCACTCGCCTTTAAAATCGCCAAGGCGAGTGCCCTGGCAAAGAAGGGAGATGTAACCCTGGCTCCGGCAAAACCCATCCAAGATAGATATAAAACCAACTTGGTCCTGGATCCCTTTAAGGTCCCTCTGGAGAAAAAACTAGAGCTTTTGTCCACTGCCGAGGGCATCATGAGGAAGAATCAAGGGGTAAAAATCTCTCAAGCTTCCATGGACTCGTTCAAAAAGGAGCAGATATTCGCCAATAGTGAGGGGAGCTACATCGAACAAGAGATTACCTTCTGCGGCGCTGGAATCATGGCCATGGCCATAAGGAATGGAGATGTGCAAAAGAGGTCATATCCAAACTCCTTTAGAGGACAATTCGCTACCAAAGGTTATGAATTCATAGAGTCCCTGGGGCTTAAGGAAAATGCAGAACGAATTGCCGAAGAAGCCGTGGCCCTCCTTTCCGCGAAGGAATGCCCGAGTACCACAACCACACTCATCTTAGATGGGTCCCAGCTCGCCCTCCAGATTCACGAATCCGTCGGTCATGCAATAGAGTTGGACAGAATCCTTGGGATGGAGGCGAGTTTCGCTGGAACGAGTTTCTTACGCCCTAAGCATCTTTGCACCTACCAATATGGATCACCTTTGGTAAATATCACGGCCGATGCCACCATTGAAGGAGCATTGGGGACATTCAGTTACGATGATGAGGGAGTGAAGGCTCAAAGGATTGAAATCGTCAAGGAAGGCAAACTGGTTGGCTTCCTCACCTCCCGTGAGACCGCCGCAATTCTAGGTCAAGAAAGCAATGGCACCATGCGAGCGGACGGATGGAACAGGATCCCCCTCATCAGGATGACCAATATCAACCTTGAACCTGGAGACAGAAGCCTCGAGGAGATCATCGCAGAAACGAAGGAAGGTATTTTCCTTCAAACCACCAAGAGTTGGAGCATCGATGATAAAAGACTGAATTTTCAGTTCGCCACGGAAATTGGTTGGGAAATCAAAAATGGCAAGCTAAAGTCGATGATTAAAAATGCAAATTATACTGGAATTACACCACAATTTTGGAGCTCGTGCGATGCCATCGCCAACAGAGATCACTGGCAGGTGTGGGGGACGCCTAACTGTGGTAAGGGAGAACCCATGCAGGTTATAAGCGTTGGACACGGTACATCGCCCGCAAGATTCAGAAATATCAGGATTGGGGTGGGGAAATGATGACCCGCGATGAAGTTGCCAAAATGCTCTCCAGGACATTGGCGTATTCGGAGGCCGATCAAACCGAAATAGTCTTGGTGACCAGGGATTTTTCACTTACCAGATTTTCCAACTCCTACATCCATCAGAATGTGGTGGAAAGGAACATTAGGCTCACGGTACGTGCGATAGTGGATAAGAAAATTGGCTGCGCCGATATAAACTCGCTAGATGAATCGTCCATTAAAGAAACGGTGGATTTGGCACTGCAAATTGCCAGGCATAGGTCTTCAAATCCCGACTTCGTCTCTCTGCCTGAAAGGGTCAAAGTACTCGGAGGCACATCCTTTGTTGAGGATACTGCAAGAGTAGACCCCGAAGAGCGAGCGCAGGCTATATCGGTGATCATCTCCAAAGCCTCAAAAAATAATCTGATTGCAGCGGGTGCTTTTAGCACTGGAGCGATCACAGTTGGAGTGGCCAACTCCTTGGGGGTTGAAGCCATAGACCAATTAAGCGAGGCTTCTTTGAGCGTGGTCACGATGTCCGAAAATAGTTCGGGATATGCTGATTTCTTGAGCAAAGACGTGAAGGAAATAGATTCAGAAGCCATAGCGGATATCGCCATCGAAAAGGCATTGAGGAGCAAAAATCCAATATCCATCGACCCGGGAATCTACAGTGTAGTTTTAGAGCAATCCGCCGTTGCCAATCTCCTCGGCTACTTAAGCTTCTGCGGATTGGGGGCTCTTTCCGTTCAGGAGGGGCGGAGTTTTATGTGTCAAAAATTTGGTCAAAGAATTACAGGGGAAAACATCACCCTGTGGGATGATGCCTTGGATGAGAGAACCCTGGGACTTCCCTTCGACTTTGAGGGGTTACCGAAACAAAAGGTCACCCTCATAGAAAATGGGATAGCCAAAAATGTGGTCTATGATTCGTACACCGCGCACAAAGAAGGCAAAAAATCCACAGGACATGCCCTTCCCCCTCCCAATATCCACGGACCACTACCCTCAAATCTATTTCTTAAAGCGGGAAATTCCTTCTTACAGGAGATGATCTCCTCCACGGAAAGGGGAATCCTGATCACGAGATTCCACTATCTAAATGTCGAAGATCCAGTGAAAACCATCCTCACGGGGATGACCAGAGATGGCACCTTCCTCATCGAAAAAGGCAAGATAAAAAGGGGAATTAAAAATTTACGGTTCACTCAAAGCATTTTGGAAGCGCTATCCAATGTGGAAATGATCTCCAAAGACCTTAAATTAAAGGGAGATTCCTTCATCCTTTGTTGTGTGCCCGCCCTAAAACTGAGCAAATTTAACTTCACAGGGGGACAGTCCCTCCCCAACTCATCTACCTCGCATTATGTTAAATCAAAACCAAATTTCTCCTTCCCCATAGGTCTTTAGTTTTAAGGGCATAAAAATTTCAGTAGCTAAGGTTCGAATCATACCTGATCAATGGGTTCCCAGATACCTTAAGGTTTTGTGCGGCGACGGCTCCGAAGTATTTTTTCTCTCCCGATATTTTCAGTTGACGAGATGAGTAAATG
>DDKQ01000030.1 GCA_002339355.1 Candidatus Subteraquimicrobium carltonvillense
GTGGAGATGGCGGGACTTGAACCCGCGACCTCCTCCACGCCAAGGAGGCGCTCTCCCTCTGAGCTACATCCCCAAAATATATATTGCAGCATAAATTATATAAACGACCTCGAATAAAGTCAAATTGGGGTCCATGCGATTTCCCAGCGGAATGTAGTCTGATAAAATTGTGGGAGTAAGTCGACAAAAGGGTGTGATCCTTTGAGATTTTTAGCCATTCATGTGGATTATTTCAAATGTAAAATTACGGAAAAGGGAAGGTCAAAGGCATTTGAAGAGTTTCAAAATCCGGAGACGACAATCGATGAAGGTCTCGTTGTGCTTTCAAGCGTGGAGAAGCAAGATGAAAGATCGCCACAAAGGGTCGCCGAAAAAGCGAGTGAGGAGATCGCTCAGCTCGTCGAGCAACTCAAGGTGGAGACGATCGTCCTCCATTCCTTCGCACATTTATTTGCCGAGTTGAGCAATCCTCGCACAGCAATAGAGGTAATGAAGTTCATAGAAGAGAAGCTGAAGAATAAGGGTTTGAATGTGATCCGCACGCCCTTTGGCTGGTTCAACACTTTGGAAATTAAAGCCAAGGGTCATCCCATCTCCCGAGTGGCCCGAATCATCACACCCGACTAGCCTTGTGGCTGCGAAGTAAAAATTGGAATTAAGATGTATTATTAACAAGATGGGTTAACACCCTGGTCGGGGTGAAGTGCTCGTGAGCCCACGCGGTCGGCCTGGTTTTTAGTTTTACAAAAGTCATACTCCGGCCGCCGCCCCGTACGGGCAGGTTTTCTTAAGCACTTACCCCTCCCTTAAATGTAAAAGTATAAACCTAACTCGTTAATAGTCCAATTAAGGATTTGTTATGGCTGGTAAATTAGGGTATCGAGGTCTGACCCCGATTTTGGTTTTATGTCTTCTCACTTCTTGTGCCCCCACCAGGACATTACCAACCCAAGGCGCCAAAGAAAAGAAGAGAGCCACAATCCAGAAGAAAAAAGAAGACCGAAAACCAAAGAAAGATTCAGAGACACGACCATTTAAGGAGATACATCCCATAGCCGGCAAGCGCATCGTCTCCCTCCAAAAAGTTTACGAGATACAGGTACCAGTTGGTCCCAAATCCATAGAGAGAATGCCCGATGACAAACACATCCTCGTTAACAGCCTCTACGCCCACAAAGTATCGATAATAGATGCTTCAACCTTCCAAATAGTCAAGGCCATTCCCGTGGGAGGCGAGCCCGTGGAATGCGCCTTTACCCAGGGAGGGCGCCTGGCTTGGGTCTCCTTATACGATAAGGGGAAGGTCGTAGTGGTGGATACGGACGAAGGCAGGGTAATGCACGAAATAAAGGTGGGTGTAATACCCAAAGAGGTAGCCGCATCTCCCAACGAAAAATGGATCTATGTCGCCAATTGGAGTTCGAACTTCATTTCAGTAATCGATGCTCAGAGCTTCACTCGCGTTAAAGACGTGGTTGTGGGACGCATCCCACGGGGCATTTGCTTCTCCCCTGATGGCAAATATGCCTACGTCGCCAATATGGGAGGAAGCACTCTCACCAAAATAGATGTAAAAAACGACCACACGGTAATCAAATCCATCCCCATCGGCATCAATCCCCGACATTTGGTTATCACCAAGGACGGTCAATATATCTACGCCAGCAACAACATTGAAGGAGCCTTAAGAAAACTCGATGCCGCCACCGAGAGAGTGGTTGGAATCGCCAAGGTGGGAAGGCGGCCGCGCACCATCGAACTTTCCCCCAATGAAAAGTACATTTTTGTCTGCAATTATGAGGATGACAATATCGGGGTCGTGGATGCGGAGACTATGGAGCAAATTTTCACCGTGGAGACAAGCACACATCCAATAGGTGTGACCATCACCCAGGATGGGAAACACCTATGGGTCGCGAATTATCGAACGAGTTTAGTCTATGTCTACAAGGTCATTTACGAGTAAGCCGCTCAGCTC
The DNA here is from genome assembly GCA_002339355.1 of Candidatus Subteraquimicrobium carltonvillense. Classification (GTDB taxonomy): domain Bacteria; phylum Actinomycetota; class Aquicultoria; order Subteraquimicrobiales; family Subteraquimicrobiaceae; genus Subteraquimicrobium; species Subteraquimicrobium carltonvillense. The sequence continues at coordinate 1,979 of DDKQ01000030.1, forward strand.
TAGTCCTTCGCCTCGCGCTTTGCTCCCCACATTCCCAATCCCTTGCTAATCACTATCAACATAATTACTATCATGCCCAAGAGGAAAATATCTGAGAAGGATAATAACCCTCCGGTGGGGGTGGTTTCATGTTCTCCCCCGTGTTCAGCTGTTCCATGTCCTGCTGTTTCGTGTTCTTCTGCTCCCTGTTCTCCGGCTTCTGGTTGTCCATGTACCTCCTTTTTGCGTGCTTCCTCGTGTGCTCCCTGTACTTCTTTTGCTTCCGGTTCATGTGTTGTTCCGGGTCCACCTTCAGCGGCACTGGCAAGAACACATTTGCGCGCCGGAACATGAACGATTTGCGTTTGAGCCAGCGCCCCAGAAGATACCAAAGAGATCACTAACACAGCAAGAATAATGACTAAGAAGGTGTTCCTTGCGCCCATTTCCTTGTTCCTCCTCTTTGATTCGCCTCCCAAGAATTATAGCCTAAAGTGTCAATGGGATAAAGTCGATATATAGATTTGAAGGAACCCAAAGAGCCACGAAAAATGAGTAGGTCGGGAAACCGAAGTGGCTAGTTGGGTTCCTTCGAATTTTATTCCAGGCTTAAATCCTTCAATAAAATGGCTTGAGGCAAATCCCGAATCTTTGTAAAAAACTTGCCATCGGCCGTAATGAGTAAGCACCCTTTCTTTTGCGCTAAAGCAATATAAGAAGCATCGTAAATAGTGGTGTCTTTATTATAAGCTAATTTAATCGCTCTCTTGAGTAAATCCTCATCTGGCTTTATTAACTCAAGTTCCATCTTTAGTAGACTCAAAAGAGCGAGATTCGTATCATCCTGTTCAAAATTGGGATTATGCCTTAAAGCATTTATTATCTCATAAACCAGAATATCCGGGGCGATGAGCAAGCATTCTTTCCGGAGATGAAGTTCCTGCAGTTTAAGTGCCTGTTCTATGTCCGCTTCATTTACATGGGAAAACCACTTGATCGCAACCGAGGCATCGATTACATAAAGAGTTGAGGAGGTATACATTAGTGTGCCTCTCTCCACCTTCGAATCTCGGCTACGCCATCCCACTCACCCGCTTTCTTACGCAAGCGGCTTTGAATCTCCATGGCTTCCCTTATGTTCTGAGTTCGCTTCTTTTCGGCCTGCTTTGTCCTTTGGGATTCCCAGTATGCTTCAACAGCTTTTCTTAAAAACTCGCTTCGGCTTAGATGCTCCTCCTTGGCTGTCCTGTCTATTTTCTTTAAGAAACCAGCGGGTATGGTAATGTTTATCTTCAACATCATTTTTCGCCTCCACACACATTCTATATTTAATCCACACCAGAGTCAATACTTAAATCTCTACTTAAGTAAGTATCACATTGTATCTTGTATCCTGTATCCCTATTTTATCCTCGCCATGACCGATCTTACCTTATCGCCCATTCCAACCTTCTTATCCCTGCGATCGTCGATCTCGATGATTGTTACCACCCTTTGAATTCCCTTTGCGAATGGTACCTCATGGAGTTCCCTGGCCAGTGTGAAGAGCTCATCCGTTCCCGCCTCGATTATCGTCCCCATATCGGAGAGTTCATAACTTGCCCCTTCTCGATCGAGTACCTTGACCACTTCCGCGATGTAATCACCGATACTTGGGGTCGGCGTCCCTATGGGAATCACGCTCATCTGCATCAAAGCCATATCGCTTCCCTCCCAATGAGTTTTTTAAGAAATCTTATCCCAGATATCTTTCTCCTCGCTTCAACCCTTATTTCTTTTTGAGTGGACCGGTTCCGCGGACGGCCTCGGTCGCAGCGAGCAGGAGTGGGAAATGCCTTTGCATCACCTTACGCACCTGCTCCTCGGCCTCCCAGCCAGTCCCGGGAACGAGGAATAGAAAAAGCCGACTTAAAAAAGCACCTTCCACAAATAAGCGGTGAATTTGTGGCGGCTCACCTTTCAAAAGCTCGACGAAGAGAGAGGGACAGGCACCGACAATTTTCTCCTCTCGCAGAGCCAATACGGGCTCCTTGAATTCAGCCTCGAAATTCTCGTACCATCCGAGTTGGATTTCCTCCTGAACCTGAGGTATGGTCCTCGCCCAGAGAAGATAGCTCTTCCGACTGAAGAAGCGCAGTGAGACTTGGGGTAGCACCGAACGAAAAACATCCATCTTTCGCAGAATGAGGCGCTTGATCTCCAGTTCGTTCATCTTCTCCCCGCCCTGTAACCTAATTCTAATAACTGATCCAAAAGGATTTCTCGAAAAATATATCGGTAAAAAGTCAACTTCTTATTTATATGATAAAGCTCGCGAGGAATCCTGGCTGAGAAAATTTAATTTGCACAAAAGAAAGGTTTTTGCTGGAAGAAACTGGCTTAGGTATGGGCCTTAGCCTTCAATTGTTTTCTTGATTTTCTCAATCCTTTTGCTAGACTTATCACTCTTGATTAAGTCGATGAAAACCTCTACTATGCGTGGATCAAATTGACTACCGGCGTTCTTTTTTGGCTCGCTTATAGCTTCCTCATACCTAAAGCTTCTCTGTAGGGACGATCAGCAATCATAGCCTCAAAAGCATCAGCTACAGCAAGTATCCGAGAGCCCAGGGGAATGCTATCTCCCTTTAGTCCCACGGGATAACCACCTCCATCATAATGTTCGTGATGATATAAGATTAAAGGAATGGCTTTCCGCAGAGCTGTGCCTGATGCAAGGATTCGTGCTCCAACACCAGGATGTGCCTTTATTGCCTCCCACTCCTCACTATTAAGTTTCCCTCTTTTAAGTAGAATCTCCTCATTTATACAAATCTTGCCAATGTCATGTAACAAACCAGCGGTTTTTAATAGCTCTTTTTCCGCTTTAGAAAGATTGAGTTTCTCAGCAATTGCAAGGGTATATCTTGTAACTTGCTCAGAATGTCCCCGAGTATAGGGGTCTTTAGCTTCGATAGCCGTGATAAGAGCTCTTATGGCATCAAGGTGCACTTCCTGAAGCTGGGTGAATAATTGAGCATTGTGAATAGCGACAGCCGCTTCGCCAGCCAAAGCGGAAAGTCTCCTCAAATCATCCTTTGTGAACTTTTTTGGGGTAATACTCCCCACGTTTAAAACGCCAATTAGTTTGCCTCCAACCTTTAAAGGAACAGACAATACTGAGCGGAGTCTGTTGTCACATAACTGAAGCTTAAGTCGAGTATCTTCGGAGATGTCCTGGAGGAGTAAGGGTGTCTCTGTTTTAGCTACCTGCCCCGCTATTCCCTCCCCAAGTTTTATGCATGTATTTTTCATGGTATCGTCATCCACACCATGGGTAGCTACCATCGCCAACTGTTTTGCTTCATTATCTAGTAGCATTAAGCAGGAGCAATCGGCATCCAGATACCTAGCCACATTTTCATTGATTTGCTTCAATAAGATTTTTAAATCCCCAGAGCAAAATAATCACCCAAGATTTTTATCTCTACCGTTTTACCACGCTCTACACGATTGGGCTCGACTGAAGTGATCATGGGTCCTGGATACATCTGGCCTCGGGCAACGGACATAGCCAGCATGCTGATCATCAAAACCCCAAGAAAAATCGACGCCCAGAATCTCTTTTTATGCATATCTTCACCTTCTTTCTCGCTTTTTGCCCAGAATAAAAAGGACACTCAAGTGCGGATGCTTCTCGGACGATATAACCTCTAGAATGCCATTTCGCCGGGAGGTCATCATGCGAAGTCTAGACATGGGAAAGATACTCGTCGCCATCATGGGATTATTCGTGGTTCTTGTCACCTGGAGAGCAACCAAGGGGCAATCCAAAAATCGTTTCCTCGACCCACTGCCAATCGATTTGGAAGATAGCACCATCTGCTAAAAAGGGAACGGGATCATCAGAATACACCCCGTAACTGAAAATAGCTATAGCACAAAGTTTGAGATTTGGATTGACAATCGACCCCACACCGATGAGAATTAATTTATGAAATCCATCCGGGTTTAACAAGGAAGTTAGAAATGAGAAAGGCGAAGAGAAAACAGTGGCAGACATTTGGCCGAGGAGCTAGTTTGATTCTTTTCAAATACCGAAGCTGATTTCCTTCACTAGGAAAGATTAACTTCGATTCCCTTCTGCTTCAAATATTCCTTTACCTGCCGGACGGTAAAAGTGCGGAAGTGAAAAACTGAGGCAGCAAGAAGGGCTTGAGCTTTCCCCTCGACAATGCCTTCATAGAAGTGTTCAAGCTTTCCGGCTCCACCCGAAGCGATGATGGGAACCGATACAGCCTCAGCAATTGCCCTCGTAAACGGAATATCATAGCCAGCAAGGGTCCCATCCCCGTCCATGCTGGTCGGAAGAATCTCACCCGCTCCAAGGGCTTCGCATTCCTTTGCCCACTGAACTGCATCTTTGCCAACTGGCTTCTGTCCGCCACTTACAACAACCTCAAAGCCGGATGGCATCTTTTCATTTCGTCTTCCGTCAATGGCAACGATAATCTTCTCTTTACCAAAACGCTCTGAAGCCTCTTTGACAAGCTGCGGACGATAAAAAGCAGCCGTGTTGACTGAAATTTTGGCTGCTCCTACCTCAAAGAGCGCTTCCATATCCTCAAGCGTAGATATTCCTCCCCCGACGATTAGCGGGATATCAATAACAGCGGAAACCTGCTTTACCCAGGACAGCCGAGTTTTTCTCCCCTCAACGGTTGCTGCAATATCAAGCATAGCAAGCTCATCTGCCCCCTCTTTCTGGTAGAAAGAGGCATTTTCTACGGGGTCTCCCGCGTCTCTTAAGTCGACAAAGTGGACTCCTTTTACTACCCGTCCATCCTTCATATCCAAACAAGGAATAATCTTGATAACTGCCATCTATACCTCCTCAAATTCGTATCACATTTGATCCCAACTTTTTAGGATTTAGTCATGTTTTCTCAAAATCTCTAAGCGCATCCCAATCTTTTTCAGCTACAGCTTTGTCGACTTTGTCAGTGAACTAATTCTTCCTAGGCAAGATAACTCCTTCAAAAGTAAGATAGTCCTCAACGGAATGGAGTATGCTCAATTCCAGTCGGCACTTGTCCCGGAAATAGTATTGTATCCCTTTTTATCTCAAAAAGTGCCTGAGAAGTTTCTTCCAGTCTATCCACAATCAAATCTTCGATGCCAAGGATATAAACCCAAGAACAGGTGGTTCGGCATTCGGGGTCAAATTCCGGAACTCGGAATTTGGAATTCTGGGTTATTGCTTGAAAAAGGTTATTAGTTCGGTGTCGGAGGGACGTTTTGAGTATTTCTTCTCGGTTTCAACTCTCTTCAAGAGGGATAGGGAGGGGCGACCATCTGCCGCCTTGAACTCATAATATTCGATGCAAAGGCGATGGGGTTCGGCGTGGCTTTCGGTCTCCATATCCCAGATGCTGAAGATGCTTATGACCTCGCATAATTTGTCCCCATCTACATCCAGGCCGAAGATATGTCCCTGATCGCCTCCCTCGAGGCGGGTGGCTTGATACATACCATCCTCATCGAAGGCAAAGATTAGGGCAAGTGGGAAAACTCCGGTACCCCCGGCAGTCCACGTCGTCAGGACCTGCTTTGAGGGGGAATCGTAAAAGGTTTTAACACTCGCTTCCATTAAGATCGGCGCGCTTCCGGGGTTTTCGGCGGTACCTTTCTCTTTATATTCTTCGCCGATCCAATCGAAGTAGACGATGGTCGATGAAGATATCGGATCAGCCCCAGCTCGTTGATAAATGACGAAAATCTCATCGTCCTCATCAACATCAAAATCCATGGACAAGATGACCAAGAGCTTTGGTTTTTTGGGGATGAGGGAGAGTACTATTTGTTTGGCTTCTTTTGCGGAAAGATGCTTTGGGGCAGGCTTTTGTGCCTCAGGTTTGGAGACTTTGGGCTTGGATACCCTGGGCTCGGCGGGTTTTGCACGTCTGTTGAGTTTTCCGAAGGGAATACAGCCTATTAGATTAGCGCATAGAAAAATAACCAATAGAGATAGGATCAACTTCTTCCAGGGCTTCACTTTCTACCCCCTTTGTGAGTGAACAAGCAGCGGCGCTCGCCACAGCGTTTAGCCACAGGATTACCCCCATTATTAACCTTTTATTGTTGATTGGGCAAGAGGAAGAAAGGTGGTAAGTTATTGCATTGGCCATTCTTGAATTCGCGAGAATTCGAGAATGATGAGGTACTTAGGGTTTGGATGTTCTTCTTTTGGGGGATTCGTCCCAGTTGAGTTGGGGGGCGTCCTTCCACAACCTCTCCAGTTGATAATAATCCCTCTCTTTCTGGGTGAAGATATGGGCGACAACATCGCCACAGTCCAAAAGTATCCAGTAGGCTTCGCCCTGTCCTTCCACTCCCAAGGGTCTTACCGCTTTCTCATCCAATTTCCTCTGGATGTTTTCGAAGATGGTCTTCACGTGGCGCGTGGTTTTCCCACTACATATGACGAAATAATCCGTGATTATCAGGAGCTTGCCGATGTCTAAAACGATGATATCCTCAGCCTTTTTCTCCGCAGCTGCTCTTGCGATAAGTCTCGCTAACTCCCTGGATTTCAAAGGCATACCCCCGTTAGTCTGTAGTCAGGAATGGGAGCCGGTAAGTCATAATATTAAAAACTGGTTATGGACCATCGACGGGTTGCTGCTTATAATCTTTACCCACGATTATGGCTATATCCGCGAGATCCTGTGGGAGCCTCTTAGATACGATGACTCCAACACCGAGCAAATCCTTTACCCTCTCCGCGGAACTTTTATCCCCTCGATAGATTACTATCTGGGTTTTCTTGAAATCAAAGCTCTCGGCATTCTTGGTCTGAACGACCTTATACCCGTTCTCGATTAACTTCTGAGCCACCTCACCGGCCACTCCTGGCTCTCCGCATCCATTGAGGACTATGGCCCTTATCGCTCTCCTTTTCTTCTCCCTTCCAAAGAGTACCTTCACCAAATGTTCTATTTCATCCTTCTGGGGCTCAAAGTAGGTTTCCTGACCAACGGAGATCGGTTTCACGGGAAGGGGAACGATGTTTATCTTGGAGCGTGGGACTTTAGCCAAAATCTTGGACCACCTTGAACACTCCATTTGATTTAAATCGCTCTCCTTCACCCTGTCAAAAGCCTTGTTAAGTCTCCCCGCCTTTACAATTCTCTCAAAATCCAGATGATCCAATTTCAGATAGTGATCAGCGCTTATGCCCAGGAAATTCCCGACCGACGCCGAAAGGATGGGGATTCCAGAGGTCAATGCCTCGGATATCTTTTCAAATCCATGACCCGGGATCTCGACGAAGGTTTCAGGTGGGATGGAAAAACCGCTTATCTTCTTTTCCTTGGGATCAAAGGACATCAATATCAAACCGAGAGCCTCCTCCCCAGAATCGGTCTTTTGCGCCCCGATGATCAGAAAGGTGACCCTCACGGGTTTGGGCAAGGGAGAGATCCGAACTTTTTCTTTCCCTCGGAATAAAAGGGATAAAATGGCGGGACCCTTTAGCCAAAAGAGGGCTCCAAAGGAAATCAGAGCGAAGGAGAGGAAAATTCCAAGGACTATCTTAATCCGTCGTCTTCTTCGCCAGCCTCTCAAAAGTCTCTGGCGCGTCCTGTAGCCCATGGATTCCTCGGATTTCCTTCTGCTTCTGTAACCTATGGACATAATGGCCTCTTTGCTAAGATTACGACTCTTTTGCTTTTCGTCCTCTATAAAATCCGCATTTTTGGATGTAGCTGGCTACTCCCTCGGGAACGAGGTATTTTATGGGTTTTCCTTCCCTGACCCTTCTGCGGATATCCGTAGAGGAGATGGCCAGGGCGGGAATTTCCATGAAATAGACTTTGGGCTTTCCCCTCTCCTTCTTTCCCTCCGGGATTACGTGTATCTCCTTGAATTTCTCGAGACAATAACCGGGGCGGGTGGCGGCGATGAAGCTACACAGATCGTAAAGTTTCTCCGCATCTTTCCAGGTCAATATCTCCAGGATGGCATCGGCTCCGGTGATGAAGAAGATCTCGGTACCCTCCCCATAAATCGTCCTTAACTCCTTGATGGTATCGATGGTGTAGGAGGGACCCTTTCTCTCGATTTCCATCCTGGACACGGTGAAGCGGGGGTTCGAGGCGGTGGCAATGACCGTCATCAAATATCTCTCCTCCGCGGGAATTATCTCCTCATCCCTCTTGTGGGGAGGCTGACCACAGGGCATGAAGATGACCTCATCCAATTTAAACTGCTCGAGAGCTTCCTGAGCCGTGACCAGATGCCCATGATGGATGGGATTGAAGGTGCCACCCATAATCCCAATGTGGAGCTTCTTCCCTTTCCCCTTATTCATCCCCACACCTTTCACGATTCTTTCCAAATTTTCCTTCAAAGATATTGAAATCCTTCCTCCACCATGAAAGGATTATCTAAAAAATCCACTAAGAGACGAGACTTTGCTTCGCCTAAATGTCATTTTAATCTTTTCCCGTCAAAAGAAAAAGTTCAATGAAATTTAATTCCTGCTTTACTAAAATGCCTCGAAGAAAATATACTAGACTGGACGACATGAAAGAGGATATCCATGCTAAATGAGTCAAACCCGAATAAAAAAATCGCAAAAATTGGCTTAGTACTCGTTTTAGTTTTGTGTCTGATCACCTCTTGCGGACCCAAGCCCAAACCCGCCGAGAAAGTAAAACCATCGATTACCGCCCCCCGTACTGAGACTTTATCGGAGAAAGATATCCCTCAGTTAAAGGATAGAGTTGAAAAGAGCAGTCCACCGCAGATTCAAAGCGAGCCCAAGTTTAACACCCTTAAAGCTCTGGAACACATAAGATACCTTTCAACAACGATCGGTCCAAGAAGAGAAGGAACGGAAAGGGAAAAATTAGCAGCGGATTACATAAAATCCGAATTCCAGAAGATGGGTTACATGACCAAGATTCAGCTATTCCCCCTTCCCAATGGTTCAGTCTCTCAAAACATCATTGCAAGAAAGGAGGGGATGGTCTCGGACAATCGCCTTGTAATTGGAGCCCACTATGATACCAAGAGTAATACCCCTGGCGCCAATGACAATGCCTCCGGAGCGGGGGTAATGCTCGAACTCGCTCGAGCCGTGAGGGACCATCCACTCACCTGCTCAATCGACTTCGTTGCCTTCGGTGCTGAGGAGATGATCGATCGAAATATAGATCATCATCACTATGGATCCCGCCACTTCGTAAATTTCCTCTCCCCCACCGAAAGAGGTCAAATTGTGGGAATGATCTCAATAGATATGGTCGGAGTGGGATCGGATTTCAAGGTGGGAACCATGAGGTTGGAATCTCCAATTATCGCCAATCTCATAACCTCGCAGGCTCAAATCCTGGGCTATAAAGCCTCTTACTTCAAAAGCAAAGGGTTAAGCGATCATGAACCCTTCGAGAAGAAGGGAATTCCTTCCGCAATAGTGGAATGGGGGAAGGATCCATATTATCACACACCAAAGGATACCTTCGACAGGATAAAATCGGAAAATATCGAGATCACGGGGAAAACGCTCTTGGAATTCCTGCTAAATCTGGATGAAAGTAAACTGGTTACACTCTTACAGTGGTTCACCCCTGTCTGCCGACAGGCAGGGTTCACGGTGCACGGTTCACAGTAATTATATCGAGGTTAAAGCTCATATTATTTGTGAGATGGGTATCCTGGAGAGTGCATCTTAAGAGAACCGTTAAACCCCGACTCGTCGGGGAACAGCGGCAACGGCCCGATCCGAACTTATGAGGGCGTTCGCCCTGGGAGAGTGTAACCAATGTCCGCGATTAATATAGGTAATGGTTTGACAGGGTTCAGGGTTCGGGATTGGGATTCGAATCTAAACTTGGGGCTTGGGGATTCCGATAACTGTAACGATGATTTTTTAATAAGGCATAGTGATTTTTTGTCTAATAAGGGGTGAGTTTTGGGTGTCTAAATTTTTTATTGTTTTGCTTGTTATCTTGAGTTTGGGCGTAGTTTTACACCTGCCATTTTTTTGGGCGAAAAAAGAACAATGCATCCTCAAACACGCTTTTATCGGCCATCGCATTACTTAAGATGGCTTTCGCCGAAATATCGGTATTTCTCGTAATGATAGCGGTGGATAGAATAGAGCGCTTTGTTTTATTCCTTGACAATGTGGTGGAAAGGACTCCCTTGGTCAAAGGATTTGTACAGAATCTGGTTGAGAGTGGAGCCAAGAAAAGAAACAAATGGATTTTGGCCCAAGACTTAAGATATCTGAGGCGTCCCCTACAATCCCTCTTAAAGAAAAGAAACAAATGGATTTTAGCCCAAGACTTAAGATATCTGAAACATTCCCTGCGAACTATCTTAAGGGAAGGTCTGCTCGCTTTGTGCAGTGTAGACATGCAGGTAAATAATTTGCATGAGTCCCCTACGAGGATAAAGCCCGAAAAATTGAGGAAAATTTGGAAGGAGTAGCTAAGAAATTTGCATCCTTTAAGTGGTGGACATATGGAGTGGGATCAAATTTCAAGGTGGGAACCATGAGATTGGAATCTCCAATTATTGTCGTACTTGACCAGTACCGTAGACCACGAATTTTGTGGAGGTAAGGGCCTCTAAAGCCATAGGACCCCTGGCGTGTAGCTTTTGAGTGCTAATTCCGATCTCGGCACCCATGCCGAATTGCCCGCCGTCGGTAAATCGGGTGGAGGCATTGACGTAAACGGCAGCGGCATCTATTTCCTCGGTAAATCTCCTGGCGGCATCGTAATTTCTGGTGATGATGGCCTCAGAATGCTTGGTGCCATATTTCTGGATGTGGGCGATGGCTTCATCCAAGGAGTCCACCACCTTCACCGCGAGTTTCAGATCGAGGTACTCGGTGTGCCAATCCTTCTCGCTTGCCGCTTCCACGCCTGGGCAGAGGGACTGCGTTTTAGGACAGCCATAGAGGATGACCTCTCGACCTCGCAGGTCGCTCACGATTTTAGGCAGAAATTCTTCGGCTACATCCTTGTGTACCAAGAGGGTTTCCGCAGCATTGCAAACGCCTGGGCGCTGACACTTAGCATTTATTACTATCTTCATGGCCATGGATAAATTGGCATCGGCATCCACGTAGACGTGGCAATTTCCCACGCCGGTTTCGATCACGGGAACGGTTGCCGTCTCGATAACCGTCCGGATGAGGGAGGCTCCGCCTCGGGGAATCAACACATCCACATATTCATTGAGCTTCATGAGCTCGGTTGCTGCCTCCCGAGCGGTTGTGGATACTGATTGGATGGAATTTTCGGGCAATCCCGCAGAGGTGGAAGCGTCGGATATAATCTCCGTCAAAGCCAAGTTGGAATTTATGGCCAGAGAACTGCCCCTTAAGATGACCGCATTGCCCGTTTTAATGCACAGACCCGCGGCATCCACGGTGACGTTTGGACGAGCTTCGTAGATCATGGCCACGACACCAAGTGGTACCCTAACCTGCGTTATCAAAAGACCGTTGGGGACGCGCCAGCCTCGAACTATCTCCCCCACGGGGTCCTTTAGCGCGGCGACATCTCTTAAGCCCTGAGCCATCTCCTCTATTCGAGATGTATTCAAAAGAAGACGATCCATCAAAGCGGAGCTGATTTTTTTCTCCCTCCCAACCTCGATATCCCTTTGGTTGGCTTCCAGAATTTTTGAGCTCTCTTTGAGTAAAGCATCGGCCATTGCGTGCAGTGCCCCATTTTTTACCTCTGTGGAAATGGAGGCGAGCTTGAAGGCGGCTTCCTTCGCCTTCTCGCCCAGTTCCTGAACCTCACTCATTAGTTAACCTCCTTACCAGCCGGGAGTTTATTAGTTGGGAGTTAGGAGTTTATAAATTTTACTACCAACTCCAAACTCCTTGCTCCAAACTATCTCAGGATGACGAGGCAGTCTCGGTGGACTACCTCCTCGCTGGCATCGGGTAGTATCGCCGAGACCTCCTTGCTCTTTAGCCCTTTTATTCGATTGAGCTCCTGTAGGCTAAAATTGGTCAAACCCTTAGCGAAGACGGTTCCCTCTTTATCCACGATGTTTACAGCATCTCCCACGCCGAAATCCCCCTCACATTTTGTGATACCGGCGGGGAGAAGGCTTTTACCCCTTTTGAGCAGGGCATCCTTCGCTCCCTCATCCACCATCACCGTGCCCCTGGCTATCCTGCCGAATGCTATCCAGAGCTTGCGGCTCTCGACCTTTTTCTTTCCCGGGACGAAGAATGTTCCCACGGGTTTATAATCCATGATATCCAGAAGCACGCGGGGTCTTTTGCCATGAGCGATTATCATTCCCCTTTGAGCGAAGGTCACTATCTTGGCTGCCTGGATTTTGGTGACCATTCCCCCGGAGCCAAACCTCGTTCCCGCTCCACCGGCAAGAGCTTCTATTTCGGGGGTGATTTCCTCAACCTCCTGCAAGAGCCTGGCCTTCGTTGTCTTATGGGGATCCCTCGTATATAGACCTTCAGTATCGGTGAGGGCTATCAAGAGATCAGCCTCAACCAAATTGGAGACGAGAGCCGCCAAGGTATCGTTATCTCCGAATTTAATCTCATCCACGGCGGTAGTGTCGTTCTCATTGATGATGGGTATGGTCTCTAACTCCAGGAGTTTTTGCAGAGTATTTCGGGCATTAAGATAATGACGACGCTGGGTGGTATCGTACTGGGTTAAAAGGACCTGCCCCACCTTTATCCCGTGTTTATCGAATAGATTGGTATATTGCTGAAGCAGAAGACCCTGCCCAACTGAAGCCGCCGCCTGGAGCTCGGGGATGGTTGTTGGTCGTGCGTCCAGACCCAAACCCTCAACGCCGGCGGCGATGGCACCGGAGGAAACCAGAAGAAGCTCATATCCCCTTTTCTTCAATTCCGCCATCTGGTCGACGAGATTCGATAGCTGAACGAAATCGAGTCTTCCCGATGGCGTGGTTATTACACTGGTCCCGACCTTGACCACGATCCTGTGAACCCTACGGAAGGTAATCATTCCTTTTCATGGTATCCACCTCATTTAGATTTGATTAGCTCAGAGGCTCAGAAGCTGAGTAGCTCATTTTTCAGAGCTCAGAGCTCCTGACTTGATAAATTACTTGCTATGGTCGGGGTGAAGTGCT
>DDKQ01000029.1 GCA_002339355.1 Candidatus Subteraquimicrobium carltonvillense
TTAAGAACACAGTTTGGCAAAAAAGCTTCGTCTGCCGTAGGAGATTTATGTCTAGCCTAAAGGATGATTTTTTTGACCGCCTCGGTTGTCGCTTCAGCCTCGACTATCTCCCCACCCACCTTTACGGCAATATCTGGATCCTTAAGACCATGTCCCGTCAGAATGCAAACTACAGTTGCCCCCGACTCGATCCTTCCAAGCTTGGTGAATTTTTTCACCCCAGCCAGCGATGCCGCCGAGGCGGGTTCCACAAATATACCCTGTTCGGAGGCGAGTATTTGGTAGGCAGAAAGTATCTCGTCGTCGCTAACCATCTCTATCCACCCGCCGGAAGAGGATGCGGCTTCCACGGCCTCTTTCCACCTGGCTGGATTTCCAATTCTGATCGCTGTGGCTATAGTCTCCGGTTTTTCTATGGGATAACCCCTGACAATTGGAGCTGCCCCTTCAGCTTGAAAACCGATCATCTTGGGAAGCCTCTTGATCCTTCCAGCCTTAAAATAATCCCGGAAACCCATCCAATAGGCGGTGATATTTCCCGCATTTCCCACGGGAATGGCGAGATAATCTGGGGCTTCACCTAGGACATCGCAGATTTCAAAAGCGCCGGTTTTCTGCCCCTCAAGACGATAGGGATTTAAAGAATTGACCAAAGTTATGGGATGTTTACCGGTTATTTCTCGAACAATTTTGAGGGCACTATCAAAATTTCCTCTCACTCCAACGACCTTGGCACCATGTACCAATGCCTGGGCTAGTTTTCCCAAAGCTATTTTCCCCTGGGGTATAACCACAATGCATTTAAGTCCCCCTTTGGCTGCATAAGCCGCCGCTGAAGCAGAGGTATTCCCGGTAGAAGCACACATCACGGCGACGGCGTGCTCTTCCAAAGCCTTGCTGATAGCTACGGTCATTCCCCTGTCCTTAAAAGATCCTGTGGGGTTTAGACCTTCGTACTTTAAGAATATTCGTAAACCCAAATTCTCACTTAGTCCTTGTGCATAAATGAGGGGGGTGTTTCCTTCAAGCAGAGTGCAAACGGGGGTTTTCTCGGTAACGGGGAGAAAATCACGATATTCTTCGATAACTCCTCTCCAACTAACCACCTCGAGGACCCTCCACTCTGATTACGTTGCAAATTTCGTTTACTACATCGAGTTCAGTTATTTCACTCAAGGATGCTCGAAGGTTTTTCTCTCGAACTCGATGGGTGATGAACATGAGCTCTGCGTTTGGTCCCCTCGGTCCTTTCTGAATGACACTTGCCAAACTGACGTCATTATCTCCAAAAGCTTTGGCGATCTTGGCCAACACGCCGGGTTTATCCACGACGTTCATCAACAGATAATAACTGGTCTCAATGTCATCTATGGATCGAATTTTCTTGCTTTCAAAGCAGGTACATCTAATCATGCCGCTTCGCCCATATTGAACATTTCGAGCTGCATCGATTATATCCCCCACCACAGCGGAGGCTGCGGGCATAGAACCTGCTCCTTGTCCAAAGAACATCACCTCACCCACGGCATCACCCTCTACAAAAATAGCATTATATACTCCTTTGACAGCGGCAAGAGGGTGACTTAAAGGAATCATGGTGGGATGAACCCTCACGTCTAACTCTCCATTTTCCTCTTTAGCTAGAGCGATTAACTTTATGGTATAGCCGATTTCCTGTGCATAGGCGATATCGCTTAAAGAAACCTTTGAGATTCCCTCGGTAAACACTTCAGAAGCCACCACACGACTGTTAAAAGCAATAGAAGCCAAAATGGCTATTTTCGCCGCAGCGTCGTGCCCTTCTACATCCACTGATGAATCTCTTTCCGCATATCCCCTTCGCTGTGCCTCTTTCAATGCTTGCTTAAATAGAAGACCTTCTTCCGCCATCTTAGTCAGAATGAAATTGGTAGTGCCATTGACCACTCCCATCACCTTCAATATCTTGTTTCCCGCCAGGCACTCTTTTAAGGGTCGGATGATGGGAATTCCTCCACCCACACTGGCTTCAAAATAAACATCGACGCCACATCCGTCAGCGGCTTCCAGTATTTCCTCTCCATAATTAGCGAGAAGCTCCTTGTTCGCGGTTACCACTTGTTTTCCTTTGTGGATAGCTTGAAGAATGAAGCTTTTAGCGGGTTCAATTCCTCCTATTACCTCCACCACGATGTCAATTTGGGGATCATTCAAAATCAAGGAGACATCTTTGGCGAGTAGGTTCATGGCCCCAAGAGCCTCCACTTTTGAGACATCCTTTTCTAAAATGGCTTTGATCTTCAACTCCGCTCCGACCTTGCTTTGAAAGTTCTCTCTATGGGTGGTTAAAACCTCAAAAACACCAGAACCTACAGTTCCCAATCCGAGAAGACCGATGTTTATCTCTTTCTTCACCTCTCATCCCCTCTTACTAGTTAGTTCAGTTTTACCGTTCAGGATTCACAGTAATTATATTAATAGGGCTTCACAAAACTAAGCCCTTGATTTCACAGATTTCAAAACAAGATTACACAGATTAAACTACCTTGATAAATCGGTGTAATCATTTTAAAGATCTGTGTAATCAATAGCCTGGAACGAATTTTGTGAAAGGCTGTAATTATATTAAGATTAAGCTCATATTTTTTGTGGGAGGGGTATCCTGGAGAGTGCATCTTAAGAGAACCGTTAAGCCCCGACTCGTACGGGCAGCAGCTAGCACTCGGAAGGATGCCCCCGAACAATATAAGTGTTACCAATGTTCGTGAACATTACAATTATTTTCAAAGTAGTTCT
The DNA here is from genome assembly GCA_002339355.1 of Candidatus Subteraquimicrobium carltonvillense. Lineage (GTDB taxonomy): Bacteria > Actinomycetota > Aquicultoria > Subteraquimicrobiales > Subteraquimicrobiaceae > Subteraquimicrobium > Subteraquimicrobium carltonvillense. The sequence continues at coordinate 2,776 of DDKQ01000029.1, forward strand.
TCTAATCTCAGCAAATCTTCATAGGTTTCTCTGCGCACTATTATCCTTGCCCGTCCATCTTGAACCAAAACCACTGGAGGACGTGGTTGTTTATTGTAGTTGTTGGCCATCACATAACCATAAGCGCCAGTAGCCGGAGTGCACAAAACATCTCCTACTTCCACTTCAGGGAGTATCGCGTCCTTAATGAGGATATCCCCGGATTCGCAGTGTTTTCCAGCGATGGTAACTTTGACCGAGGGCTTAGAACTGGCTTTATTGGCGATTATTACCTCGTAGACGGCATCGTAAAGCATGGGGCGAAGGTTATCGGACATCCCACCATCCACGGAGATATAGGTTCTTACCCCTGGTATCATCTTTATTGTTCCGATGGTATACAATGTCACACCGGCATTTCCCACGATGGAACGTCCTGGCTCGATCATGATTTTTGGAATGGGTAGACCCAACCTTTTTGCCTCCTCGTGAATACCTCCCACTATGACCTCCGCATACTCATCGATGGTGGAAGGTTCATCCGTGGCTTCATATTTGATGCCCAAACCGCCTCCGGCATTGAGCTCCCTAACCTCGAATCCAGTCTCGTCCAACACCTGCTTCACGAATTCCATGATGAGTTCGATCGCTTTGGCATAGGAGTGGAGGGCGAAGATTTGAGAACCTATATGAGTGTGAAGTCCCGTTAGGTTTACACTCTTCATGACCAGTGCCTTCTTCACCGCATTGAGGGCAGTGCCATTCACCAGACCAAAGCCGAATTTCGAATCCACCTGACCCGTTTGGATATAGCTATGGGTAGTGACCGTAATACCCGGTGTGATTCGAAGAAAGATGCGAGGCTTCTTTCCCTTCTTTAAAGCCATTTCATCCAGTAATTCCAATTCACTTTCACTATCAACAATGATGCAACCCACATCATGGTCGAGAGCGAGATTTAGCTCCTCTGGTGTCTTGTTGTTTCCATGAACGTATATCTTTTTTGGGGGAAATTTCGCCTTTATGGCGATGTATAGCTCGCCTCCGGAGGAAACATCGAGGGAAAGTCCCTCTTCCTTGATTATCTGGCACATGGCTAGAGAAAGGAGGGCTTTGCCAGCGTAAATGATTTCAACATTCTCTGAGCGCTTTGTGAAGGCTCCGAGGTACTCGCGGCACTTCCGTCTAATGGTCTCCTCGTCCATAACGAATAAAGGGGTGCCAAACCGCTGAGCGAGCTCTACGGTATCGCAACCACCGATCTCCAGATGATTTCTCTCATTGATCTTGGCCGTTATCGGAAGAACCACTAAATCTCACCACGATACAGGATACAGGATGCAGGATGCAGGATGCAAGATTCAGGACTCAGGATGCAAGATATAAAACTAGTAAAATGGTGTCTAAAATGGTGTCCGACACCTCTAAAATGGTGTCCGACACCTTGCAAATGTTTTAAAATTTAAAATGGTGTCCGACACCTTGCAAATGTTTGACCAGCGCTTTCGCTGCCCCTCACTACAATTTTTACTGAACTAATTTTTGTTGAACCTCCTTGGTACACGCAATTCCCAAAGGGCAATTCCATCCTCAAACAAACTGCCTATATTTCCTCCTCTGAGTGGAATCCTTCTTCCCAAACAGGCTAACAGGCTCAAGATTTCCTTATGGTCAAGAAGCTCACCTGATTTGCAATCTATGTATGAAAGATAACTAGAATAGGGATATTCCTTTAAATCTCGGACTATATTTGCCCTTAATGGGTTCAAATGAATGTATCTGGTTAGTACAAACAAAACGCTGAAGTATTTTGGTTAAAAGCCAACCAAATATGCAGTTATTTTCTCATTGTGCCAGGTAAAAAATTTATTTGGTGTCGGACACTATCAATAGTTGCCCACCGCGTTGACCAGGCTCTTTAAGATAAATAAATTCCTCACATCCTCCTCGTAAGTCATTCTTGGTGTCTCCAAGATACAGGGCAAACCCTTAAGTTCAGTGTGATTTACAATTCCTTTGAATCCTTCCAAGCCAATGAAGCCCCAGCCAATGTGCTCGTGTCGGTCGATGCGAGATGCCAGAGGAGCCTTACAATCATTGGCGTGAAGGACTTTCAATCTTTCCAACCCCACCATCTCATCCAAGGATGAAAGGGTCCTTTCCAACCCATCCTCACTGGAAACATCGTAACCGGCGGCAAATCCATGGCAGGTGTCGAAACAAACTCCAATCCGATTACTCCA
>DDKQ01000082.1 GCA_002339355.1 Candidatus Subteraquimicrobium carltonvillense
GGGGTGAAGCCAGAAAACTTAGCCAAAAACATATATGTTTAACAGGGGTTTAAAAAATTAAACAGCCTAATAAAGGAAGGAGGTGGAAAAGCAATGATAGTTAGTCTATGTGAGCCAGGGAAATGTTGCCCTGTGGTAAAGATCAAAGAAAATCGAGTGGAGATAGGAGAAAAAGGAAACTTGTGTATTTTAAAGAAAGGGGAATGGAATGAATTGGTAGAGAAGATTAAGAACGGGGAGCTGCCCAAAATTAAATAACAAATAAGTTATAGCAAAAAGCATTCTCTAAAATATCAGGCTCCGAGAAAGGAATCTTTGTTTTCGATACGAAATAACCACCATGTTGTGTTCAATGACATGAGGTTTTTTAAAAAGTAGCAGGATTTGTTGGGGCAGGAGCGAAAAAGCTCATTTGAGAGGAAACCCAGGGGATATATCGTAGCAGCAATAGACGGAAGAAGGTTAGTAGCAATGAGAATAGCACAGGTTGCACCCATTTGGGGAAGATGTCCTCCGGAGAAATATGGTGGAATTGAGTTAATAGTTTCCCTTCTCACCGAGGAATTGGTGAGAAGAGGTCATGATGTAACGATATTTGCTACTGGAAATTCCATCACAAAGGCAAACTTAAGGAGCATCTACGATAAACCCCCGAGAGAACTCGTGGGTAGTCCAATCCCTGGTCTTCTCCACGCGCAATATGCTTTTCAGACTTGTAAATTTGAGACTCCAAGGTTTAACGTCATCCACAGTCACATCGGTATCCTGGGAATAGTTTTAAGCTCCTTTCTTCCCACCCCCACCCTACACACATTGCATGGTATTTTCCCTGAGTCTGCCAAAAAACTATTCTTGTTTAATAAAGATAAGTTCTATAACTCCGTCAGCGATAGCCAACGAGTAGGTTGTCCAGAATTAAATTATGTTTGTACAGTCTATAATGCCATTGACGTAGAAAAATTTGAGTTTAATCCCAAAAAGGAAGATCACTTCATCTTTATCTCCAGGTTTAGTCCCGAAAAGGGAGCTCACTTAGCCATTGATATTGCAAAGCGGGCGGGTATTAAGCTCATCATCTCGGGGAAGGTGGATCCCTGTGATAGGGAATATTACCAGACTAAGATTAAACCATTTGTTGATGGTGAACAAATCATTGAAGTCCCGGAGCTTGAGTTCCAAGAAAAGGTCAAACTTTATGGTGAAGCAAAGGCGTTTATTTTTCCCTTGCAATGGTCCGAGCCCTTTGGATTGGTGATGATTGAAGCCATGGCCACGGGCACACCTGTTATAGCGTTTAAAAGAGGTTCGGTACCGGAGATTGTAAAAAATGAGGCAACTGGGTGGGTAGTTGATACCGTGGATGAGATGATCTCGATCGTTAAGACGGTGGATTCACTTTCAGATGGTCGCAGAGCAGCCATAGCAATGGCTTGCAGAAAGCATGTTGAGAGCAATTTTTCCGTGGAGAGGATGGTCGACGATTACGAGAGAGCTTATGAGGTAATCTCTGGGCAATTTACCCCCTCTGCGCCCCTTGGCACTTAGTGACCCCCTTCATCTTCTATAAAATCTCCCATTTTTAAAATCAGAAAGTAAAGCCCCATTCAGCTTTTGACGATAAGCTGTATGGGGATGAAAATGGTTTGGTCGCATGAGAAAATCGGTGAAATTCTTATTCGCGCTAACCTCATCACGGAGGAGCAACTCAATCAAGCTCTGCAATCTCAGAAGGAGAGCGGGAAACCTCTGGGAAAAATTTTGGTTGACAACGGACTTATAACCGAGGAGCAATTGGCAAAGGCCCTCGCCCAGCAAAAGAATCTCCCCGTCGTGAGCTTAAGCGAACTTGAAATCGATTCTATGGCAGTTACCTTGATCCCCGAAAGAGTCGCCCGCCGCCACCTTGCCATTCCCATAGGATTTGAAAAGGGGAAGCTGGTTCTCGCTATGGCGAATCCTCTCGATATTCACGCCATAGATGATATTCGAGTAATAACCAGCTATGAGATCAAACCCGTTGTATGTACTGAGTCCGAAATAGTAAACGCCATTAATCAGCATTTCCGTGTTTCAGTTGAGCAGATGGTTGAGTCCATAAAGGTAGAGGAGGTAAGGGAGGCTAAGGGGGAGGAACTCAAAGTTGTGGCGGAGGAGGCGCCGATTGTAAAATTGGCGAATCAGATCATAACTCAAGCCGTGAATCAGGGAGCGAGTGATATTCACCTAGAACCGCAGGAGAGAGAATTCAAGGTGCGTTTCAGGGTCGATGGAGTTTTACATGATGTAATGAGCCTACCCAGGAAGGTTCAAGCGGGTCTCACATCGCGCTTTAAAATAATGAGCGAATTGGATATCACCGAGCACAGGGTGCCACAGGATGGTAGATGCGGCTTAACGTTCTCGGAGAGGGAAATCGACCTTCGGGTTGCCACGCTTCCCACAGTTTATGGGGAGAACATAACCCTCAGAATTCTCGATAAAAGTAGAGCTTTATTGAGTCTTGGAGACTTGGGATTTCAACCGGAGATGCTCGAGAAATTTAAGTCTTGTTACACCAAACCATATGGTGCTATTTTGGTCACTGGTCCCACGGGTTCTGGAAAATCGACCACACTTTATGCCACGCTCAATGTCATCAACTCTCCGGAGAAGAAGATAATTACCGTGGAAGATCCGGTGGAGTATAGACTCCCGGGAATAATCCAAATTCAAGTCAATCCCAAAGTTGGACTCACTTTTGCCAATGGACTTAGGTCCATAGTCCGATGTGATCCAGATATCATAATGGTGGGTGAGATAAGGGATTTGGAAACCGCTCAAATAGCTGTGGAAGCTGCTTTAACTGGTCATTTAGTGCTATCTACCCTCCACACTAATGATGCTTCCAGTGCCCTCGCTCGGCTTATAGAGATGGGTGTGGAATCCTTCCTGGTTTCCTCCGCGATTGACTGTGTTCTTGCTCAGAGGTTAGGCAGAAAGCTCTGTGTATATTGTAAAGAGGAATATAAGCCTACTGAAAAGTTCCTAAGGGAAAATTTCGTCGACCGTGAGTTTGAAGATGTCACTCTCTATAGGGCAAAGGGATGCCGCAAATGTCATAATGCTGGTTATAAAGGCAGAATAGGCATTTATGAGCTGATGTTGGTGAGTGATGAAATACAGAATGCTTGTTTGGAGAGAAAATCTTCTGAAGAGATTGAAAAGATAGCCATCTCACAAGGGATGGAAACATTAAGGGAAGACGGATTCAAAAAGGTCAAACAGGGAATAACATCAATTGAAGAGGTCTTACGGGTGGTAATTTAATGGTTTCCTTCCAAAAGCTCCAAAAATCTGCAATAGACGTTTAAATTTCCCAAAATTGTAGAAATAGACCTTGAGATCATTTATCCCCCATAAACAGTTATTTAAAATGACCGACCATTAGACCATTAAAGAGGATTTTTGCCCTTTTGGTCGAATATAATTTTGGAATAAAGAGAAAGGTGAGGATGTAAGATGAGGCTAAAAGGTGTATTAGTGGCTGTCTCCCTTGTCTTCCTAATGGTCGCCCTCCTTGTTATAACCATTCCCGCATTCGGAAGTTTAGATAGTGTCTGCCCTGCCCGTCTGGCGGGCCATGTCTGCCGACAGGCAGGTCATAATTCCAACATTAAGGGTGGAGTCAGCCCCGCTCGTTTACCCTTAAGGAAACCAATTATCAAGCCGACTATAGATCTCCCCTCAAATACGCTCAATTTAAAATCAACAAATTCAGTTACCACAGACAAATGGGCAGTAATCATAGGAATTTCAGGCTACTTTGGTACGCAGAGCGATCTTAAGTATTGCGATGACGATGCACTGGATGTTTATAATGCTTTGACGACCATTTATGGTTTTCCTCCTGATCAGGTAGTATTGCTTTTAGATTCGATGGCGACCACGGCTAATATCCAAGCTACCATCGATTGGCTCATCGCCAATGAAGGTCCGAATTCAATGGTGGTTTTCTACTATAGTGGACATGGTTCCAGGGCTCTAAGAGGGGATACCGACCGCGAACTCATCGACGAATCGATTGTGCCCTGGGAGTTGAGCCGTATATACGATGGAGAGTTGGCTTTAAAGTTCAAAACGCTCGAATCCTCAAAGGTCTGGGTGGGGTTTGATTCGTGCTATGCGGGTGGTATGGATGATGTCGGAATTACCGGTCTCAATAGAATCGACACCCAAGCCTGCAGAGAAACGCAGCTGAGTTACGAGAGCAACCTGCTTCAAAATGGTTACTTCACTTATTTTATGATCGATGCCGCAATGCTTCAAGGCAAAGCCGATGCCAATGGGGATGGAGTGGTCTCTATAGAGGAGGCATTCAAATACGCGGAGAACAGTATGCGCTCTTTGCGCTTACGTCAAAGACCGGAAATCAGCGATCAGTATCCGGGCGAAATGATCCTCTAAAAAGACCCCATCATTTAAATTTACTGTAGCGCGGGAGTTCATCTCCATAACCAATTATCACCGCGTAGGTGATAAGTGGTAGGTGTTTGTTTATCGCATAGATAATTTTGTGTAGCGCGGCCGTACGGCCGCAAAAATTTTGGGCTTGTTCCCCGCTAAGGGTGGAGATGAACCACCCTTTTCTTTTGACCAGATACCCTTTGTGCTAATATTAAATCAATCAATTTTTGAAGTCTTTCCGCTTACTAATTTGTTAAGCCCCGCCCTTCTAGGGCGGGGACAAATTAGTGGGGGTTCCAAGGAGGCGTGCCCCATTCGGTCGCAGCCTCGACAGGTCGGGGCGAGAAGGGGAAGCAGGGAGTCCCGATAAAATCGGGACGACCGTCGGAAGGGGGAAAGCGGAGCTGTTCCCCCTCCGAGTTTATTAGCAGGGATTGTGATATGAAAGAATTCGAATTTTTAGCCGAACTTCAAAGGATCGATTCCCGCATGGATGAGTTGCGAGAGAGGGAGGCGAATCTTCCCGAGAGGGAGAGATATAACGATTTAAAGAAGGAGTTACAGGTGGTGAAAAATATCCTCTCCGAGAAGCAAAAACTGCTGATGGATGAGGAGAGGAAACAAAAAAAGTTGGAAGGGGAGCTGGAATTATTATCTCTAAAGATGGAAGGGGAAGAGAAGAAGCTGTATAGCGGGGTGGTAAAGAGCCCCAGGGAACTTGCGAGCATTCAGCGGGAAGTGAACGTACTTCAAAGGCGGAAGGATGAGATGGAAACGGAGTTATTGGAACAGTTGGACGTGGTGGAGGGTCTTGCCTCAGAAGTCGATGAGCTCTCCCGAAGGGTCGCGAGTTTGGAGCAAGTCACGAAGGAAGCAGAGGAAGCCTACCACAAAGTCGTGGATGAAATCAAAGGAGAATTTAAAGAACTTGGGTTAAAAAGGGAAGAGACCATTCCCCAAATCTCCCAAAATCTTCTTGCTCTGTACGATGAAATACGAGGAGAAAAGCACGGTCTCGCCGTAGTGAGAATAGAGGAGGGAATTTGCCAGGGGTGTTATGTTGAGCTTCCCGCCGAAGAGGTGGATAAAATGCTGCGTTCGGATAAATTATGGCTGTGTCCTCATTGTAGGAGGATATTGGTAAGATGAAAGGCAAAGGCAGGCGTAAGTTGATTTTGCACGTCGATGGGGCTGCACGTGGCAATCCTGGTCCCGCTGGAATTGGAGGGATCGTCTTCGACGAAAAGGGTCTCAAGCTCTGCGAGCTCAGTGAGTATATTGGAGAAACCACCAATAATGTTGCGGAATATTCAGCGCTCCTCCGCGCTTTAAAGCTTGCCTCCGACCTGCCCATGGGCAAGTCGGAGGCGGAGTCCATACAGATTCATTCCGATAGCGAACTCGTTGTTCGGCAGCTTCAGGGAACTTACAAGGTGAAAAATCCGACTTTAAAATCTCTCTTTGACAAGGTAAAATGCCTTTTAAGAGCGTACAAGAGGGTTGAAGTTTATCATGTTCCTAGGGAGGAAAATGCAGGAGCGGATAAGCTTGCGAATAAGGCAATTGACGAATATTTAGGGTGAGTTAAATGTATGAGCTTTTAATTAAAGCACATTTCGATGCGGCACATAGCTTGCGAGGTTATCCAGGCGATTGTGCAGGTCTTCATGGACATACCTGGCGTGTGGAAGTTGTAATCGAGGGCGAGGAACTAAATGACATAGAATTACTTTACGATTTTAGGAAACTTAAATCTCAGGTGGATGCAGTCCTTTCAAAATTTGACCACAAGTATTTAAATGAAGTACACCCCTTTGATGAGCTCTCCCCCACTGGAGAAAATTTGACTCGATATCTTTTTGAGCAACTTAAAGCATCATTTCCCGACGGGATACACTTGAAAAAGGTGAGTGTCTGGGAATCGGAGGATGCTTGCATCAGTTATAAAGAAAGTCACGCCTGATATTTTTCCCTCAAACCCCCCAGTGGGTTTTCGAGACCCTGCCTCTATTAACCATGGGGGGTTAAAAGTTGGTCCCAAGAAATCTCTAAGTGACTTACTCACAAACCTTCCATTCGTCCTCCCAGCATCCCCTGATAGTCTCTCGACTAGCTTGCCCTGGAGTCCTAATGGAATTTGCTTTTCAGCCTCTATAGGACTTCTTGGGACCGAATCCATCCTATCTCAAAATTGAAAACGATGTCAAGAAAATTTGAAGAAAATTTATTAAAATTTCTTTTTAAAAAATTACCCATTTTAACTGCAGTTTTTTTCTTTCAAGAGATGGATTAAAATAGTCTTAGAAGGGGGGATTTAGGATGATAAAATTCGATTCCACTAGCTTTGGAGAGGTTGTAATCAACGGGATAGGTTACGGCGATGTTCTAATAGCTGGGGGGAGGGTGGCACCGAGAGATAGAAATTTACTTCGGAATGTTTTGGGCACGAGTCATGCCATAGGCGATTGGGAAGTGGAAAAGTTGTTGCGAGGCAATCCTCAGGCGATAATCGTTGGGACGGGTCAATCTGGTCTTTTGAGGGTGAGCAATAAGGTGCGGGAGAGAGTTGAAAAGGCGGGGATAGAGCTAATTGCACTTGAGACCCCTGAGGCGATTGAGGAGTTTAATAGACTTGCTAAAACAAAGAGGGTAAACGCTCTAATCCATACCACCTGCTGATGTTTAGAGGGAAGTGAGAAAGTGAGGAAGCCACCTCGACCCTCGTCTCTTGAGGATGAGATACTTCAATATCCCACGGTGCATGAAGCGAGACTTTACGAAAAGCTATCCGCTCAAAAAGTTAGATGCCACTTATGTGAAAGAAGGTGTTTGATCGCTCCCCGCGGGAAGGGTTTCTGCAAGACGAGAATGAATCTGGATGGGACCCTTTATACTTTAGTCTATGGGGATATAAGTGGGGCGGAGAGTAGACCGATAGAAATCAAGCCCTTTTTTCATTACTGGCCTGGGTCGACTGCTTTCACCTTCTCCACGTGGTCTTGCAATTTCCGCTGCCCATGGTGTCAAAACTTCTCCCTGTCAAGAGGGAAACCTCAATTAGCTTCGGCTCGCTACATTTCTCCTGAAACAATGGTGGAAATGGCTTTGAATCAGGGAGATAAAGGAATATGCGTCAGTTTCAACGAACCCACTTTGCTCTTTGAATACTCCTGTGACGTATTCAAAATTTCCAGGGAGATGGGTCTATACAACTGCTATGTTTCCAATGGCTACTTGAGTTTGGAAGCGATGCATATGCTGTTTGAATCGGGCATGGATGCGATAAAAATCGATCTCAAAGGAGATGCCAGAGTTTACCGTGAATACTGCGGAAATCTCGATGTCGAAATCGTTTGGAGAAACGCGAAGGAAGCCAAGAAAATGGGACTCCATGTGGAAGTGGTGAATTTGGTGATCACGGGGGTAAACGATTCGCAGGAATGTCTGAGGTGGGTCATAGAAAGACACTTACGAGAGGTGGGAAGAGAGACCCCCCTCCACTTTACCCGGTATTATCCAGCGTACAAGTTTGATAATCCACCCACCAGTGTGAAAACTTTAGAAGCCGCTTACCAGATGGCCGTAAGGGCCGGTGTGCTCTTTCCCTATTTGGGTAATGTTGCAGGCCACAAGCATGAGGATACTTATTGCCCCAGTTGTGGGAAATTACTCATAAGAAGACTCGCTTACACGATTGTGGAGTACAAGATCACTGCGGACAAGAAGTGTTCCAATTGTGGTTGGCACATCCCAATTGTGGGAGAATACACCTCTGAGAGCATGATCTCCAAATCCACGTAGAAATCCAGATAGATTCCGTAGAAACAGACCTTTAGGTCTGTTAAATATGTAGGGGCGGGGTTTATCCCTACCCAAAAGTAATACGGCGGATGAACCGCCCTGCCTACCACTTATCACCTACGCGGTGAAAAGTACGGTGAGATGTAGGGTTGTCGCTCATCGAATTTTAAAATAAGAAAATGAATCAGCAGGTGAAGCTGTGTGGGGAGGTCTGACCCCGATGAGCGATGTTATTGAGAAACTAATAAGGGAAGTAGGTGGGAGGTTTTCCAGTGTATTTGGGATAAATTTGGAGAGCAAGGATTCAGGGGAGATTTTTAAATGGTTTCTGGCTTCCATACTCTTTGGGACGCGAATTGGGGAAGGAATTGTCTTTAACACCTATTGGGAGTTTGAAAGAAGGAAAGTTTTAACCCCAGATGCCATTTTGGAAACGGGCTGGGATGGGCTGGTGCAAATTTTGGATGATGGAGGATACGTCCGCTACGACTTTAAGACGGCTACAAAACTTCTGGATGTGGCAAGGATGCTCAATGAGAAGTATCAAGGCAATTTAAATATGCCGCATGAAAGGGCGAAAGATCCTCGAGATCTTGAGAAAAGCTTAAGAGAATTTAAAGGCGTTGGACCGGTGACCATCGATATCTTCTTGCGCGAATTGAGGGGAATATGGAGAAAAGCCGATCCCCTACCGCAAGATTTAGCGATATTGGCTGCAAGAAATTTGGGTTTTACCAAATTTCTTGGCAAGGATGAAGCTGAGAGGGCAAGAATCCTTAGGTGTCTTAAAGGCACTTGGGAGGAGGCTAAGCTTTCTAAGTTCAAATTCTCGGATTTCGAAGCGGCTCTAGTGAGGTTGGGTAAGGATTATTGCCGCAAAGGGAAGCATGAAGAATGTCCCGTGAAAAAACATTGTAAGGGTCAGACCTCGAAATCCAATGTTACCAGGGATGATGAATCGTAAATTCGAAATTTTATGGGAGCAGTGGGATGGAGGAATATCCACGATATATATCTATATCTAAGGGATTTAAGCCCTTTGATCCCCTGGAGCTTGCCAAGAGGACTGAAGAAATCGTGTGCCACAATTCCTCTCGTAAATATACCGCTTTTTATTGCACTGGGGTTTACCGGGGAATATCCACGGCTTACACCGTGGGGTGTCCCTTAAGATGTGTTTTTTGTTGGGTTAGCTTCTCCAGGGATTTTCCTAAGGAATATGGTGAGTTTTATACTCCAGAGAAGGTTTTCGAAAACTTGGTCTCAAATGCCAGAAAGAGCAAGGTCAAAAGCTTAAGGATTTCCGGGGGAGAACCCACCCTGTGTCGAGCACATCTGCTTAAGGTTTTGGATTTAGTGACCTCCGTCGATTTTCTGTTTATCCTCGAAAGTAGTGGGATACTTCTGGGTCATGATCCCAGTTATGCAAAGGCTTTGAAGAAATATCCCAACATCTATGTGAGGATATCCCTTAAAGCGGGAACGGCGGAAGGATTTCAGAGAAGGACCGGAGCAATCGGCGATTACTACAAGCTCCCCTTTCAAGCGATTAAAAATCTTAAGCGAGCCGGCGTGAGTTTCCATGTAGCTAGTATGAGCGATCCGAGACTTATGCCCGTCTCAGAGCGCAGAGAGATGTTTAAAAACTTGAGGGATGTGGATTATTGGGATTATTTAGAGGAGGAAACCTGCGATCCCTACGATACTTCCATCATAAGATTAGAGAAAGCGGGATTCGATATTTGGAAATAAATTCGACCCTCGGCACTCGTCCCTCGATACTAATAGGATGATGTGCAGGGAAAAATGAGCGTCGAGCGTCGAGAAACGAGCAGTGAAAGGAGAGGTTATAAATGTGGCTTGAGGATATGATGACTAGGAGGGTGGTATCCATCGGCCCCGATTCACCGGTGATTGAGGCTGCTAAGAGGATGGGTGAAGAGAATGTGGGATGTCTTATAGTTCTTGAAGATGGAAAGCTCGTTGGGATGCTCACGGATCGCGATATCGCAACGAGGGTGGTCGGAGAGGGTGTAGACCCCAAGGATTGCAAAGTAAGGGATTGCATGACCAGGGAAATTGTCACTGCCATTCCTCAAACGGACATTCTAGACGCGGCTAAGCTCATGACCAAATATGAGGTGAGGCGTTTGCCGATAGTTGATGGTCAAAGGGTTGTGGGCATAGTCAGCATAGCCGATATCGCAGCTTATGCTGAGAGTATTTTGGGAGAAGTTTCCAAATCTAGGAAAAGATAAAGATATAAACTTGGTCGAAGGACGAGGGACGAATGTTGAAACCCAAAATCCGCAACCCGCAACGCAGGAATGAAGGACGAGAATTCCTATGGGATATAGATGCGCACATGGGAGAATTCCTTCTCAAGTGAAGGTAGAATTTGGAGCTAGGACTTTAACTTTTGATGTCATAAAAGAGCCAGTTCCTCACATCGTGGTGGAGGGTTCCAGGAAGGAATTACATGGTTGGTGGCCTGGGAAGAGGGAGTGCACCGCTGAAAGAATGCTCGTAAATCCGTATAATGGCTGTACTCACAATTGCCTCTTTTGTTATGCCCACGCTTTCTGGGGATACTTTCAAGTTTTCCGCAGGCACCATGTAGTCACTGTTTTTAAGGGTTTTGCCAGGAATGTTGCACGCCAACTCGATGGTCTTAATATAGCCAGCACCGGATATCTCAGTCCCGTTACTGATCCCTTTCAGCCCATAAATGAGAAGTATCGCCTCTCTGAAAAGATTATAAAGGTCTTCACAGATCGTAACATCCCCATAGAATTCATCACCAAGGGAGCGGTTAGTGATGAAGTCATTGATCTAATTCGAAGACAAAGTCATTCCTTTGGGCAGGTGAGTATATTAACCATTGATGAGGTTTTAAGAAGGCGTTTGGTGCCAAGGGGCGCAACCACCGATCAGCTATTCGATAACCTGAAAAGGCTGGCTGAATCCGGCGTCTACGCAGTTTGCAGGATGGATCCCATCATCCCTCTCATCACAGATGATGAAGAGAACCTATCCCAACTCGTATCTCGAGCAGCTTCTGCTGGTGCTAAGCATATCGTCACCAGTTGCATGGATATCCCGTGGAAGATAAAGAAAGAAATCGTGGAGGGACTATCGGCAATCAATCCGGAGGTTAGGAGAGAATATCCTCGGTTGTATACGGAGGAAATCGATGGTTACTTAAATGCCGACATAAACTATCGGAGAGAGCTGTTTTCCAAGGTCGGGGAGTTGTGCAGTGAGTACGGTCTAACCTTCGCTTTATGCATGGAATATCGATTGGTGGATGGGAGACCCATTGGTTTGAATAAAGATTTTATGACCTCTGTGAACTGTGAGGGGATCGATATCCCGATTTACATCCGGAAGGGAGAAAAATTTGAACCGGCGACAAATTGTTCAGGAGCCTGTCTTACATGTGTTGAAGCGAGATGCGGCATAGATGATTTAGCCATGGGGAGGGAGGAAAGTAGGAAAGACTGGAGGCTTGAAGACTATAAAAGATGGAGCAGGGGGATTCTTGGGCAAGTGCAAGAAAAACTGTTCTAAAATCCATCAGCGACATTTGACCCAGTAGCGCGGGGGCTTGTTCCCCACTATAAACTAAAAGGATGTAGAAACAGGTCTTCAGAGAAAAACCAGTTAATGGTTCATGGTTAATAGGTTAATGGTTAAAAACCAAAAACTACTAACCACTAACTAACAACCGATTTCTAGTCGTTTACCGATATGGTTGACTTTGGGCAGGTCATCTGATAAATTTAAGTGGGAAAGTAGACCGGGTGGTCGCCCTAAGTAGTTGGGAGTTTGTTAGTTGGTAGTCTGGAGTTATGTATTATCATCACTTCCAGCTACCGACTCCTTATTACCGACTAGAGGGGAGGAAAGTCCGGGCTCCACAGGGTAGGGTGCCCCGTAACACGGGGGTCCCGCGAGGGATGGAAAGTGCCACAGAAAAGAAAACTGTCATTTGGTCTGGGGTCTGACCCTCGAATCCAAATGGCAAAAGCTGAAACGGTGGTGTAAAAGACCACCAGTCCCGAGGTGACTCGGGAGCTTGGCAAACCCCACTCGGAGCAAGGTCAAATAGGAGAGGATGTGGTGGCCCGCTACGTTGGACTCTCGGGTAGACCGCTTGAGCTCGATGGCAACATCGGGTCTAGATAGATGACCATCCTTGACAGAACCCGGCTTATAGGTCTACTTTCCCTTTGATAGTTGCCAGACATGACCTATGAGGGTCAAATGTAGGGACGGGTGCTATAATTAGTTATAGATATTTTCTTGCCGAAGTTTAGGAGGTACAGTCGATGAGACGTAGATTTCATAGATTCTGCGAGTTTGGTTTCGGATTTCCCTATTTCGGTTTCTATTTCCATACGCCAAAATACTTTCCGGGCAAAGAGGAGCACTTGCGTGCTCTCGAGGATTATAAAAGAGAGCTTGAGGAAGAATTAAAGGAAGTGGAAAGAGAGATTGAGGAATTGAGGAAGGAAATATAGGTTTGTAAATCAAGGAGGTTTGAAGTGTTTGGATTAGGTGTCCCGGAACTTATAGTTATTATGATCATTGCTTTGATCATCTTTGGTCCGAGCAAGCTGCCCGATATAGCCAAGGCTATTGGTAGAGCAATAAGGGAATTTCAGAAAGCATCACAGGATCTTGAGAAACAGGTTAAGAAAGAATTTCATGAGGTAGAAGAGGTAAAAAAAGATTTTAGAAAGGTGGGCGAAGAGATAAAGACGATAGAGCCCAAGAAGTGAAGAGCGTGGAGTATCCCATCAACGAATCCACCAAGATTTAGGGTAACATAGTCGGGCTTTTGCCCGACTATGTATTTTAA
>DDKQ01000097.1 GCA_002339355.1 Candidatus Subteraquimicrobium carltonvillense
GCTATGGATATCTTACGAATCAAGAGTCCGATGATGGGCAAGTGCAATTTTATCCTATCGATCTGCAATCGACCTGTTTTGGTTCTCCCAAACCATCGGAAGGCATAAACCAATGCTATGGTAATGAGCAACCCTATGTACCAAAAACTTTGCATGAAACCGCTTGCGGCCAGCAAAATCCGAGTGGGTAAAGGAAGTTCGCCACCCAAACCTTCGAACATCCTCACAAAAATTGGGACAACGAAGGTGATCATGGCAAATAAGATGAGCATGGAAAAGCCGAACATGGCCGAGGGATAAGCCATCGCCGATTTTATCCTCCCCTTCAATGTCGTTTCCTTCTCGTAATGTTCGGCTATTCGAAGCAGTACCTCATCGAGTACTCCACCGGTTTCTCCGGCTCTTATCATATTGATGAATAAGGGAGGAAAAATTCCTGGATGCTTTGCCAAAGCATCGGAAAGTGCTTGTCCCGCCTCGACATCGTGCTGAACTTCGGCAATCACCTTGGCCAGGGCAGAATTTTCGGTTTGCACGCTCAAGATGTTCAGACATTTGGTCAGGGAAAGACCGGCATTTATCATGGTGGCGAACTGACGGCTAAACACCGTGAGATCCTTCAATTTTATTCTTTTAAAGCGCATAAGGACTTCGCCAGGACTGGGGACTTCAGCTTTCTCCTTAATACCCAATACGATGTATTCCATCTGGCGCAATTTATTAGCAACGGTGATTTCGCTATCGCCTTCGAGGGAGCCCACTATTATCTTGCCCTGTCTATCACGAACCCTATAAGTAAAGGTTGCTGCCAATGATTACACCTCCAAACTCAATTCATCCTATCCCGCTCGACTAAGAAGCTGCCTTATATCGTGAGGGTCGATTGCCCGCGCCATAGCCATCTCGTAAGATATCTTCCCCCTCCCGTAAAGATCGGCTAAGGCTTGGTCCATCGTCTGCATTCCGTACTTCTGTCCAGTTTGCATGACATTATAAATTTGGTGCCCTTTCGCCTCTCTAATGAGATTTCGAACCGCTGGGGTGGCAAAAAGAACCTCCACGGCAACCACTCTACCCCTTCCATCTCGAGTCTGCAGGAGTTGTTGAGCTACTATTCCTTGCAGGGTGCCAGCGAGTTGGATTCGCACCTGCTGCTGCTGATGTGGAGGGAACACATCGATGATCCGGTCGATCGACTGGGGAGCATCTGGAGTGTGAAGAGTTGCAAAGACTAGATGTCCCGTTTCGGCAGCGGTTAACGCAGTGGCGATGGTCTCAACATCGCGCATCTCTCCTATTAAGATGACATCTGGGTCCTGACGCAATACATACTTGAGGGCATTTGCAAAGGATTTGGTATCCAAGCCAACTTCCCTCTGATTAACGATGGACTTTTTGTGGTGATGGAGATACTCTATGGGATCTTCGATGGTCATTATATGGAGGTTTCGTGTTTCATTGATGATGTTAATCAAAGCGGCGAGTGTCGTTGTCTTTCCACTACCGGTTGGTCCAGTGACCAACACAAAACCTCTTGGTTTTCTGGCCAGTGTTTCCAGAATCTTCGGGAGACCTAGCTCTTCAAGGGTTTTTATCTCAACGGGGATGAAACGGAAAGCCGCGGCGAGACTATTTCGCTGATGATATATGTTCACTCTGAATCGGGCTTTCCCAGGTAAGGAATAGGAGAAATCAAGCTCCAAATTCTTTTCCAACCTCTCCCGCTGCTCCGATGTAAGGATGCTATAAACCATCTCCTTGGTATCCTTGGGAGTTAGCTTGGGATAATCTAGGCGAACGAGATCCCCGTGAATCCGTATTACGGGAGGAGTTCCCACCGAAAGGTGCAAATCCGATGCTTCTCTTCGCAAAACCTCTTCTAATAGATCGGTCAATTCCATGGATTTCCCCCATTTTATTGGTGACATCGCCAATATTATCGGCAAATTCCCACCATTCATTAAATATAAGTGAGTCATAGGTTAGACATAATTCGTCTGAAGCGAAGAAAGCTTACTTCGCCAAGAAACAGGTTTCTTAGGTTTAAATTCTAATTTCAAAATCCTAAGCACTAAACAATATCAAATTACCAAAATTAAAATGATCAAAACAAAAACCAAAATCTAGAAGAATATTAGTTTTGAATTTCGAAAATTTGGATTTTGAATTTGTTTAGGATTTAGAATTTCGGATTTAGAATTTTTAAAGCGGGGATTTCGCAGAATTCAGGGTTCGAAACTCGATACTCGAAACTCGGTTTTAGACTATGACCCTCATTATCTCCTCGATGGAGGTGATGCCCAGACGCACTTTCTCGAAGCCATCCTGCCTTAGGGTCTTCATCCCCTGGGCGATGGCTACCTCTTTGATCTCCTCAGCGGTGGCTTTTTCCACGGTGAGTCGCTTAATGGTCTCACTCATCAACATTATTTCATAGATTCCTATTCTTCCCTTATATCCAGTATCATTGCACTTGCTACAACCTTTGGGACGATAAAGCGTGAGTATATCATCGCCCTCCAAGGGGAAACCGATCTCTTCCAGTGCTTTTGTGGAAGGATTGTAGGACTCTTTACATCCCTTGCACAATCTTCTGGCGAGTCTTTGAGCCTGAACACAATCAACGGCTGAAGAAACGAGAAATGGAGGAATTCCCATCTCTGTGAGTCTGGTGATGGCTCCGGGAGCATCATTTGTATGTAGGGTCGATAACACCAAATGTCCCGTTAAGGCTGCTTCTATTGCTATTTGTGCGGTTTCTCTATCTCGAATTTCGCCCACCATTATGATATCGGGTGAGGACCTCAGGATCGATCTTAAACCTCTAGCAAAGGTTAAGCCAGCTTTGGGATTTATCTGAATTTGATTAATGCCGTGTAATCTGTATTCCACGGGATCTTCTATGGTAACGATGTTTTTCTCCGGTATATTGAGGACATTTAGCACAGCATAAAGAGTGGTCGACTTACCACTCCCAGTAGGTCCGGTGACCAAGATGGTCCCATAGGGCTTCGTGAATGAAGATTTGAATTTCTCGAGGCTCTCTGGGAGGAATCCCAAATCATTCAAATCCATCAGAATGCTTTCCTTCTCCAAAATACGGAGAACGACCCTCTCCCCATGAACTGTGGGAAGGGTGGCCACCCTGAAGTCATAAGCCTTCCCTCCAACAGTTAGTCCACAATGTCCATCCTGGGGCTTACGACACTCGGCGATGTCCATTCCGGCCATAATCTTAAAGCGAGAGGTGAGGGCGGGTTGAATTCTCTTTGGGGAGCGCATGACCTCGTGGAGAACACCATCTATTCGGTATCTTACTCTTAAGTCCTTTTCCTGGGGTTCGATGTGAATATCGCTTGCCCGGTCATGGATCGCCCGGGTGATTACCAAATTTACCAGCTTTACGATGGGTACCTCCTCAGCGATCTCATGAATTTTCTCTACCGGGATTTCCTCCTCTATCTCCATGATACCTTCGATCTCCCGTCCCAGTGCCTCGCCCATTCTGTAATAATGATTGATGGCAGAAAGGATATCGGATTCCGTGCTCACCACGGGTTTTATGTCGTAACCCGTGACGATCCTCAAGTCGTCGATGGCAACGATATCATCGGGGTTGGCCATGGCCACGACCAACCTATCGCCCTCAAAATCGATGGGAAAGACGAGATATCGCCGGGCCACTTCCTCCGAAATTATGGCTACGGCGCTGGCATTGACCTCATAATCCTCCAAATCAACAAAGGAAAGGCCCTTCCTTTTCGCAAGGACGGAGGTTAAGGTGACTTCATTGATTAATTTCATATCCATGAGGATCTGAGCTAAAGATTTTCCACTCTTCCTTTGAGCCTCTTCAGCTCCCACCAGCTGCTCCGGAGTCACAATCCCCTCATTTATCAGGATTTCCTTGAGTTCTTCATCCAATTTTGTCACCATATCCATTCCCCTTAGTTTGCCTGTTAGCTGGTTTTCTGGTTTGTTTCTAGCCAACAAGCCAACCAGCCACCAGGCTAACAATTAGACTATGACCCTCATTATCTCCTCGATGGAGGTGATGCCCAGACGCACTTTCTCGAAGCCATCCTGCCTTAGGGTCTTCATCCCCTCGGCAATGGCTACCTCTTTGATCTCCTCAGTAGTGGCTTTTTCCACGGTGAGTCGCTCTATGGTTTCGCTCACCAACATGACTTCGAACACACCTATCCTACCTTTATAACCCGTTCCATCGCACTTGCCGCAACCCATGGGTCTATATAAAGTTGGTACCTCCTTATCCTCGCTCAGAGGAAAACCGACATCTCGTAAAACCTTTGGATCTGGAGTATATGATTCCTTGCAATGGTTACATAGCCTCCTTGCAAGTCGCTGAGCGACTATGCAGTCCACTGCGGAAGAAGTAAGAAATGGTTCCACTCCCATCTCCGTTAACCTGGTAAGGGATGAGGGAGCATCGTTCGTGTGCAAGGTGGATAGCACCAGGTGACCGGTAAGTGCCGATTCTATGGCTATCATAGCCGTTTCCTGATCACGGATCTCGCCTATCATCACGATATCCGGATCGTTTCTCAATATGGAACGGAGCCCCGTTGCAAAGGTTAAGCCAGCTTTGGGATTTATCTGAACTTGATTGATGCCGGAAAGTCTATACTCGACCGGATCTTCAACGGTGATGATGTTTTTCTCAATTGAATTTAAAACATTGAGAACAGCATATAGGGTCGTGGTTTTACCACAACCAGTGGGTCCGGTGACCAAGATGGCCCCATAGGGCTTCGTGAATGAGGATTTGAATCTCTTAAGGCTTCCTGGAAGAATGCCTAAATCATTGAGATCCATCAAGATACTTTCCTTCTCCAGGAGACGGAGTACGATTTTTTCCCCATGGACCGTGGGTAAAGTCGCTACCCGAAAGTCAATCGATTTTTTATCAAGTGTTAGGCCAAAACGTCCGTCCTGGGGGATGCGACGCTCGGCGATGTCCATTCCAGCCATAATCTTAATGCGAGAGGTGAGACCGGGTTGAATTCTCTTTGGGGAGCGCATGACCTCGTGGAGAACGCCATCTATTCGGTATCTTACTCTTAAGTCCTTTTCCTGGGGTTCGATGTGGATATCATTTGCTCGCTCTCGCACAGCTTCCGTGATGATTAAATCGACCAGTTTGACCACGGGGGCTTCTTCGGCTTCTCGCTCCTCCGTTAAAGCCTCACGAACCTCGCTTTCGGCGGCAACGCTCTCCGCCACTTGCTCAATGGTTTTATCTATCCCTGCGTATTGATGGATTGCGCTGAGGATGCTCGATTCCGTGCTCACCACGGGTTTTATGTCGTAACCCGTGACGATCCTCAAGTCGTCGATGGCGAAGACATTGGCGGGATCGGCCATAGCCACGACCAACCTATCGCCCTCAAAATCGATGGGAAAGACGAGATATCGCCGGACCACTTCCTCCGAAATTATGGTCGCGGCATTGGAGTTAATCTTGTAATCCTCCAAATTTATGAAGGGAAGGTGCATCCTTTCAGCTAGGGTCTTTGCGATATCTCCCTCGGTGACATATCCTAAATCGACGAGTGTCCGCACCAGCGATTTGCTATCCCTGGACTCTAAGGCCTTTTGCAGTTGTGCCTCCGTGATGAGACCGGCTTCTATCAAAATTTTGCCCAGTCTCTTTTTAACCCTCACCATGACGATCTTCCTCCAAAGCTTCCTCCAGGGCTTTGCGCATTACCGCTATAGGAGGTTCTAAATTCGTCCAAATCTCAAAAGCCGCGGCACCTTGATGAAGAAGCATGCCTAATCCTCCAAGGGTACGGGCTCCCTTCTCCTTGGCTAACTTGAGGAGTAAAGTCTCCCTCGGTTTGTAAATCAAATCACACACGAGATGCTTGGGTTTTAGCAACTCCACGGGGAAGGGAAGTTCACCGCTTCTCGGACCCATACCCACTGGAGTGGCATTGATCACCACTTCGGCCTTTAAAAAGACGTAAGATAGATCGGCTTCGAAATCCATTGCCTCAACTTCGCAGGAAGGAAAGTTTTCTTGGAGAAGTTGACCCAGGGAGTGTGCTCTCCTCAAGGTGCGGTTGACTATGGCTATATAACCTGCTCCCGCCAAGGCTAGAGAAACCGCTATGGAGCGAGCAGCTCCACCTGCTCCCACAATCAAAATATTTTTCCCTTCTGGATCGAATTTCGCATCCTTTTGGAGAGAGGCTAAAAATCCCCTTCCATCCGTGTTATATCCAATTAATCTGTGTCCCTTTACGTGAATGGTGTTGACCGCTCCCACAATCCGAGCATAGGAGGTGATCTCATCCAAAAACGGGATGACTTCCTCCTTGTAAGGCATGGTCACATTTATCCCAACAAAATTGAGAGCTTTTATGCCCTCCAACGCCTGGTGAAGAAAGGGCCTCTCCACCGGAAGGGGTACATAACACCAATTCAGGCTGAGGTGCTGAAAGGCCGCATTATGGAGCACCGGAGAAAGCGTATATCGCAGGGGATAACCGATGATTCCCGTCAATTTTGTTTGACCATCGATTCTTAACATCCAGCTCACCCGAACTTTACTTTGTGCTATTCTTTAAGCAAATTCCTTTCTCGCAATTTTTTAAGCACCAATCTCTCGAGTCTGCGCAGAAATTTCGTGTGCAACATTTCCTGGGGACTTATGGGAACCACCAGAATGGTTTTTAGTCCCAATCTATTCCCTCCTAATATATCGGTAAATATCTGATCTCCAATAACCACAGTTTGCTCGGGGGAAACATCGAGCAGCTTAATTGCCCTCAAGAATGCTCCCTGCCTGGGTTTTCCCGCGGGAGCCAGGAGGGGTAATTTGAGTTGATTAGCGATCTTGCTTGCTCGAGTAGTCCAGTTGTTGGAGAGGATGCAGATTCGAAATCCCTGGAGGATGGCCTCTTGAAGCCATCGACGAATTCTCTGAGGAGTTTCTCGCTCGTATCGAGGAACGAGAGTATTATCCAGATCTATTATCAAACCGTCGATACCCCGGCGTTTAAGCTCGGCCAAATCAACCTCACATATCGAGTCATAATATTTACCTGGGCAAAGAAGCCTCAACAACCTTTACACCTCTTTATTTGCTTTTTGCCCTCCGCTTTGCCTCCAAGAATTCCTCATAGGAATTGGTGAAAGTATGTCTCCCTTCTGGATCGGTAACCACATAATACAGGTAATCTACCTGTGCGGGGTTTAACGCCGCTCTTATGGACTCCAAACCAGGGTTGCATATTGGACCTGGGGGAAGACCGGGATGTAGATAAGTATTGTAAGGAGAGTCAATTTTCAGATCCTCTTTGGATAACTTCGGCTTCCATCGAGGTAAAGCATATTGAACCGTGGCATCTATTTGAAGAGGCATTCCCTTGTTGAGGCGGTTGTATATGACGGCCGAAATCAAACTCTGCTCCTCGGGAACCTTTGCCTCCCTTTCAACTAACGAGGCTATCGTTATCACATTATGGAGAGTTAAATTTCTCTCCTCAGCTTCAGACCAGTTAAGGGATGATATCTCCTTTTCAAACTGGGTGAGCAACATATCTATAAATTGTTTGGGGGTGGTATCTTCGCTCACGATGTAGGTTTTTGGAAAAAGATAGCCCTCTAAGCCAGGTGTAGTATTGCCTTTTAGAAAATCATAATTAAAAATCCCCAATATGGTGCCACTCTTCGCGAGCTGTCTGAACTCCTCGGCATTTATCTCCGTCTTGGCTCCAATTCTTTCTGCGATTTGATCGATGGTAAACCCTTCGGGCATTGTAACCATGAAAATTCTTTTTAGCGGTCCATCGAGAAAAATATTCAAGACCTCTGAATGCGACATTCCCCTTCTAAACCTATACTTACCGGGCAAGATGTCTATTCTCTTGATCCTCACCAAGAGTTGGAAAAGATATGGTTCAGACAGGATTTTCTTTTCGACCAAAAGATGGGCTATTTTGGAGGTCGGAGTCTTGGGCTTGATCACCAATTCCACCGCTCCCCTTTTCGGGGGTCGATGAAGGGCGAGAAAATAAAGGGAGATTAAAAGGAAAATCACTACGGCGGAGACTAAAATCCTTCTAAATTTTCCCGCTCGAATCTCCCTCAAGTTAGGAATGGGCAGATTTAAACCCCTCCCCACTGTGCAGACTATCAAGATATCCCTGTAAAATGAGGGTAGCGGCGACCTTATCTACCACCATTTTTCTCTGAGCTCGCCTTACATTGGCCTGCAGGAGAGTTTTCCTCGCTGAAAGTGTAGTTAACCTCTCATCCCAACACTTTATGGGTACCTCCAGTTGTGAGGAGAGCTTCCTCGCATATTTCTCGACCATTCTGGCTTGAGGACCCGAACTTCCATTTAAATTAAGGGGAATGCCCACAATTATCTCATCTACCTGGTAATTTTCAATAAGTTCTTTGAGTTTCCGAACCTCGCGGGAAAAATTACTCCTCTTAATGGTGGTCAGACCCTGGGCGGTCTTACAAAGAGGATCGGAGATAGCAACCCCAATATTTTTTGCTCCAATGTCAAGACCCATCTTTCGCATTAAACTCCGCCTTTACTTTTTTACGCAGATGTTTCTCGATGTATCTTAAAGCCTTATCTAAAGCTTGAGAGATATTCTCTGGCTTCCTTCCTCCCGCCTGGGCAAGATCTGCCCTACCCCCTCCCCCACCACCAACGAGGGGAGCTATTTCCTTAAGTAGATCACCGGCGTGAAAACCGTTGGCTACCAGGTTCGGCGTGGCGGCGGCAATTAGCATAGCTTTTCCACCATGTGAAGCTCCCAGAACCATGATACCGCTCTTCACCCTTTCCCTTAAAACATCGA
The DNA here is from genome assembly GCA_002339355.1 of Candidatus Subteraquimicrobium carltonvillense. Classification (GTDB taxonomy): domain Bacteria; phylum Actinomycetota; class Aquicultoria; order Subteraquimicrobiales; family Subteraquimicrobiaceae; genus Subteraquimicrobium; species Subteraquimicrobium carltonvillense. The sequence continues at coordinate 8,847 of DDKQ01000097.1, forward strand.
CAAATCGCCTCAAACTCTCCATATCCTTAGCCTCTATTGCCCTTATGAGAACTCTGACCCCATTTACCTCGCGAGTTGAAGCCAGAAGGGTATCAACCTGATGTTTAATGAGCTGAATCTCAAAGGACTCTATCTCTCGCTCCCTCTCCTTGAGAGTAGCCAGTATGCTGGTTATTCTCTCTGGGATTTCGGGAATCGTTCCCACTTTCAACAGGTTGGTGGTTTCCTCGAGAATTTCCTCCCTGCCGTGGATATAATCTAAAGCTCTACTTGCGGTTAAAGCTTCTACTCGCCTGAGGTTTGTTCCGATGCTCCCCTCACTGACTATCTTAACCAGCCCAACTTGACTCGTGTTCGCCACATGGATTCCTCCACAGAGCTCCTTACTGAAATTGCCGATCTCCACAACCCTCACAAATTCACCATATTTCTCCCCAAAGAGGGCAATAGCTCCGATATCCTTGGCGAATTGAAAGGATGTGATATAGCATTTGACGGAATGTCCCTCAAAAACTTTATCGTTGATGAGTTTTTCGACCCTCCAAATTTCCTCATCACTTAGGGCCGTAAAATGAGTGAAGTCGAATCGCAATCTATCGTGATCCACGAGGGAACCCGCTTGCTTGACGTGTTTGCCCAACACGGTCCTTAGCGCCCAGTGGAGCAGATGAGTAGCAGTATGATTTCGACAAATTTCCGTTCTTCTTTTGAGATCGATGGTGGCCTTAGCCTTTTGGCCCAAGCAAATGGTTCCCTTAACTACCTTCCCTACATGAACATAAAGGTCAGGAAAGGGAGATTGAGTATCCACTATTTCTACCGTACCGGAAGAGGCCTCTATGCATCCCTTATCTCCGACCTGGCCTCCCATTTCAGCATAAAAGGGGGTTTTCTTGAGAACTACTTCAATCTCGTCGCCCTCTTTAGCCCGATGTACCACCACATTGCCACGGATTATGGCTTGAATCGTCGTCTCAACGCTTTCCAGCGAATAGCCCACGAATTCACCCTTGCCGTATTGGTCAAAAACTTGCGCATAGACCTCCTTTGGCTTGGCAACTCGATCTCGCCAAGCAGCCCGTGCCTTTCTACGCTGCTCCTCCATGAGTTCATCAAATTCTCTCTCATCCACGGAGAATCCATCCTCTTCCGCTATCTCTCTGGTCAACTCCAGGGGGAAACCATAGGTATCATAGAGTTGGAAGACAATATCGCCACCGATCTGATTCATTCCCTTTGATTTTGCCTCTTGAATAACCCCACTTAAAATGCTCAAACCGGATTTTAAGGTTTGGGAGAACCTCTCCTCTTCACCAGCAGCAATGCGGATTATGAATTCTTGGCTCTCTTTGATTTCGGGATAGGCATCCTTCATGGATTCCACGACCATTTGAACGAGAGCTGGAAGAAACGATCTCTCAATTCCCAACAACCGACCGTGACGGACAGCTCTTCTTATGAGCCTGCGGAGAATGTAACCTCTCCCTTCATTCGAGGGTAGAACTCCATCACCAATTAGAAAGGTTATCGCCCTAACGTGATCCGCGATGATCTTAACGGAGATATCGGATTTTTTGTCCTTCCCGTACCTTATCCCACTCAAGTTTATGGTTTTATCGACTATGGGTTTAAGGAGGTTGGTCTCAAAATTTGTGGGTACATCCTGCAGGACCGAAGCCACTCGCTCCAAACCCAGTCCCGTGTCGATGTTTCTCTTGGGCAAGGGTTCAAGGTCTCCCTTCTCATTCCGGTTATACTCCATAAAGACCAGGTTCCATACCTCCAGGAACCTGTCGCAATCGCAGTGGATTCCGCAATCGGGTCGCCCGCAACTTCGGTCCTCCCCCAGATCATAGACGAGCTCGGAACAGGGACCACAAGGTCCCGTGGGGCCAGCGGACCAGAAGTTGTCCTCCTCCCCCATGCGTACGATCCGAGCCTCGGGAATGCCGATCTCATCTCTCCAGATCTCAAATGATTCATCGTCGTCCTCAAAGACGGTGATCCACATTCTACCCGGATCGAGTTTCAAATTTTGTGTTAAAAATTCCCACGCCCAAGCGATGGCTTCCCTCTTGTAATAATCCCCAAAGGAGAAATTCCCCAACATTTCAAAGAAGGTCAAATGTCTCGCCGTGTGACCAACCCGCTCAATATCGCTGGTACGAACACACTTCTGGCAGGTAGTAATTCGGATGTGGGTTGGTTTCATCTCACCCTGGAAGACGGGCTTAAACTGCACCATTCCCGCAGGGGTGAGGAGTAAAGTGGGGTCATCGGGAACCAGGGAGGAGCTAGGGAAAACCGCATGACCCCGCTCCTGAAAGAAGGCGAGGAATCTCTTTCTTATCTCGCTACTTTTCATCAAACTTCACCCATCTGTTCACCGGATTTTTCCAGAAAATGATAGACCAACGCCTTGCCCGCCGCAGCGATGGGTATGGCCAAAATCATGCCCATAATCCCAAAAAGTGCGGCTCCTATCAATAAAGAGAATATCACAACCACGGGATGTAAGTTAACCTGCCGACTTATGATATTGGGCGAAAGAAGCATCCCATCGATCAATTGAATTATTATCATGGCAATGATGACTAAAACTGCGAGAGTGGGTGACTTTATCAAAGCAACCATTGCAGCCAGAGCTCCTCCAGCAATGGGACCGAAATAGGGAATGATGTTCAATACTCCGGCGATGACGCCCAGAACTATTGCGAAGTCAACTCTCAATATGGTAAGGGCGATGCCACAAAGAATTCCAACGGCAAGGGCCACCAAAAGTTGTCCTCTAAGGAATCCCCCCAGTACCACATCGATTTTATGGATTATCTCAAGGGCTTCCAGGCGATATTTTTGGGGAATGAGACCGCTCATGGTGGCCTTTATCGTCCTTAAATCCTTCAAAATATAGAAGGCTATGAGCGGAGCTAGGATGAGATGGAGGATGAGTGAAAAGATATCCATGGTCACTCTCGGAATGCGCGAGACAATCTCCATCCCCACCCTTTTAACCTTCTCAAGATATTCCTCGAATAATCCTCTAGCAGCAGGTGGGATTTGAAATCTCTCCAATGCACCCCGATATCTTTCCGCAAATTGCATCAAGGTTCTCAAATATCTAGGAAGACTGTCAATCAGTTCACGGACTTGAGCTGCAATTATGAGACTAAAATAAAATAAAATCGGGGCTATGACCAAGATCATGATGAGGTAGGTTATTATTACCGCCTGCAGTCTGGAAGCGCCCTTGCTTTCGAAGAAATTCACAATGGGTCTTAAGATGTAAACGATGGCGATGGTGAAAACGATTAGGGGAAAAACCGATCTTATTTTCGATATTAAAAAAAAGAGGGAGGCGAGGAGTAAAATCACACCAAAAATTGCCCATGTCACAATGGCTATTTCTTTATATCTTTTGACGGTATCTTCCCGGGTCATTACAACACCTCTGAAAAATCCATTCCCACGCGAGTGCTTACCGGTGAGAATGGATGAAGATAAAATTGAGACTAGCATAAACTCATTAAACTATATATTTTGGAGTTTCTTCCTCCTCAACCTCGGGTTTTAAAACTTCTCGCTGCAACTCGAGTTCTCTCCGCCGAGCTTCCTCTTTTCCCGCCTCGATTGCCTCCGCCAAGCGACTCTGGCAACGCTCAAGAGAGGTTCTTAATTGAGAAACTACAAAATGCGAGCCATCAAGGATTTCTCCTCTGAGCTTTTCTCTTATGTCTGGAGGTAAAAAAACAAGAACGAGGCTGGCTCCGGCGAGGAAGCCAATATAGATGCCAATGCGTCTATAACCTCTCAAATTACTCACCCCTCTTACCACCAATAAGAGTGCCGATGGCCTTTCTCACACCCGCAGAAATGCTAGCCAATTTAATCAGGGATGGGGATAAAATCTCCTGCATCAACTTGGATGTAATGGTTACCCTTTCGCTTACCCCCTGAATTGTCTTTGCAATCTCATCCACTCTCGCCAATTCGCTGTTTACCTCGTCGACCGTGGTATTCAATTTGGATAGAAACGGTGTAATCTCCTTCCGAACATCCTCAAGGAGGATATTGACGCTCCTCAGGGTTCTGGAAAGCTGAATGAGAACAGAGATGATAAAAATGAATAAAACCGCAAGCAAAACCAGAATTACAGCAGCAAATAAGGACCAGTTCACCTTCTCTCCTCC
>DDKQ01000005.1 GCA_002339355.1 Candidatus Subteraquimicrobium carltonvillense
TTCACTCGCCAACGGGGTAAACGGCCGTAACTGCGCCTGCCCCGTTGACGCGACAGAGTTCTTCGGGGTGTTTTCGGAGCACTTCACCCCGACCATGGTGTTAACCCATCTTGTTAATAATATAGGTGATGGCTTACTATTAAGTTAACTGTACTTTGGTAAAATTTTACGACCATCGACAATGGACTATCGACGGATCATCGTTTTAAATTTTGGATTTTTCTTTGTCATTTTGCATTTTTAGTTTTACATTTTACATTTGCTATGGAAGATGCAGTATTTGTGCAGATAAAAGTTATCTAGGAAATTTACCAAACTTAAAGTAAGTTAATTGTGGTTTGGGGAGGAGAAGATGGGATTTCCAAAATCCGGCCTCACTTTCTTAAGAGAAAAAATTTATCCTCGGAAAACGCTGCTCATTTTGCTCGTTTGGTCCCTCTTTGTCCTCGTCGTACTTCTTCTATTGAGGATGATGGGCACCTATAGCAGGCATGAGGATCCCTTCAAATACAAAAAGAGTATAAAAGCCCATGGGCTCCAATTCACCATCGCTCTTCCCAAAAAGGAATATAAGGTGGGGGAAAAGATATCCATGTACTTCATCGTCAAAAATGTGAGAGAATCCGCCGAAACTTTTGTTTTCATGTCCGGGCAGGAGTTTGACATCGTCATAGAATCTTTGGAGAAGAAGAATATCTGGAAATGGTCTGCCGACAAATTTTTCACCAAGGTTTTGAGCAAGAAAACATTAAAACCCCACGAAGAGGAGCTTTATCACGCAACCTGGCTTCAGAAGGATTACGATGGGCAACAAGTTCCAACCGGGGATTATATAATAATGGCAAAGTTAACTGCCGTGGGTTATGAGAAGGTCTCGGTCCAGACGACAATCCGAATAATCCCATAAAGTAATGGGAGGACTATCTTGAACATTTTGATAACAGGTTCGCCCGGGGTGGGTAAAACGACCCTCATAAAACGAGTACTCAAAGAACTTCGGTGCGATGCCAGTGGTTTTTACACCGAAGAAATGAGGGAAGGCGGTATAAGGAAGGGTTTTAAGATTATCACTTTGGATGGGAAAGAGGGAGTCCTTGCTCACGTGGGGATAAAAAGTCCATTTCGAGTTAGTAAGTATGGAGTTGATGTGAACGAATTTGAGAGGGTGGGTGTTTCGGCTTTAGAAGATGCGATTCGAGGGGGGAAGGTCATAGTGATAGACGAAATTGGGAAGATGGAGCTCTTCTCTCAGAGGTTTAAAGGAGCTGTAAAGGCCGCGCTCGATGCCCCCAGTCTTGTCCTGGCTACGATGGGGAAGATTTCTAGCCCATGGTTCAGAGAAATTAAAGGGCGGGAGGATGTATGTCTGCTGGAGGTCACCTTCAAAAATAGGGTGGGTATGGTCGCCGAGATTACCGATTTGATCCTGAGCCAAGGAGAATCCGATGCATGAGGGTAAAATCCTTAAAATCCGCAAAAGAGATGGAAGAATCGTCCCCTTCAGACCGGGAAAGATCACTAATGTGATCCACAAGGCCATCATGGCTGTGGGAGAGAAGGACGGGGAGGTTGCTAGGGAGCTTTCCCACGAAGTCGTAGCTTTGTTGGAAGAGAGATTCGCCGTGCCTACCGGCAGGCAGGTTGGTCAAATCCCCAGCGTGGAGAATGTTCAGGATATCGTAGAAAGGGTTCTCATAGAAAAGGGATATGCCAGAGTTGCGAAAGCATTCATCCTCTACCGGCAGAAGAGGGCGGAGATAAGGACGGCCAAAAAATTTTTTGGCGTTGAAGATGAACTCAAATTAACGGTGAATGCCACAAGAGTTTTGGAGAGAAGATACCTCCTCAAGGATGAGAAAGGGAAGGTCATAGAAACTCCAGCCCAGATGTTTCGGCGTGTGGCTAAGGCCATAGCCTCTGTTGATCTCCTTTACGACGAGAAGGCGGATGTGGGAAAAACGGAAGAAGAATTCCATCGAACCATGTCAAATCTCGAGTTCCTTCCCAACTCCCCAACCTTGATGAATGCTGGAACGGAGTTAGGTCAATTAAGTGCATGTTTTGTGCTCCCGATAGAGGATTCATTAAAGAGTATCTTTGAAGCAGTTAAGCAGATGGGTCTAATCCACCAAGGCGGCGGGGGTACTGGCTTTTCCTTCTCGCGGTTGAGACCGAAGGGCGACATCGTCAAATCAACTAAAGGTATTGCCTCCGGACCGCTTTCCTTCATGCGGGTCTTTGATGTGACTACCGATGTCATAAAGCAAGGCGGTTGTCTGGCAAACGATACGTTTATCAGGACAACGAGAGGCTTAATGCCTATGAGCGAACTCTTGGACTGCCGCCATCTTGGTGAGAACCCAACCAGAGACCTTGTTTATACGAATGGCGGATTCTGGCACATTGACCAAGCTCTCGATAATTCCTGGGATAACTGCCTCAAAGTAGAGACTGACATTGGGTTAACAATTTCCGCCACGCCTGACGAGCAAATCCAAATCGTTAATGAAAAGGGTGACTTTGCCTGGAAGACAGTTCGGGACCTAAAGAAGGGCGATTGGTTACCAGTTGTCCTGGGTGGCTTCCTGAGCGAAGATGTCACTTTGCCACCTCTTGAACACAAACAGCACCCGAATGCAACGCCACTCATTTTACCTTCTACAATGTGCCCAGAACTCGCTGAAGTAGTCGGCTACTACATGGCAGACGGATGTCTGAGCACAGCTTGTGGAAGAGACATTCCACCTGAAATGAAAGGGCGCCTGGTTCTTTCTGTAGCTGACAGCACTCCAGACCTTATCCAACACTTTACCAAACTGATCAAGAAACTTTTTGGACTCGATGCATTCATTCAAAGAAAAAGAGGAAAAAGAGATGCATTGTGCTGTCTTGTGGTTAGCAGTCGTGACCTGACCCAGTGGTGGCAGCGGGTCGGCTTTGAAAAAAAGCGGGCGGAGAATGCTTTCATACCCCAATCAATTTTGTCTTCAAGCGAGGAAAGCGCCTGTGCTTTCCTGCGTGGTTTGTTTGAAGGCGATGGCGGCATTCACGCTGACGGCTACCCAAGACTCTCTACCACCTCAGCTCGATTGGTAATGGAAGCTCAGCAGCTGCTTTTGGCGCTGGGTATCGTAAGCAAGGTATCTAGAAGAGATGATCGCAAAGGTTCTCTTGGGAGCTTGCCTATCTTTGAACTGGTAATTGTTAACGCACCAAGCAGAAAGCGCTTTATCGAAAAAATAGGTTTTGCCAGCGAGTTGAAGCAGAAAACTCTGGAGCTTCGTCAAAAGCCTGATGATAAGTATTATTACGTGCAAGCCAAATCACTATCCCAAACGAGGCTCCCTACCATGGAAATCTCTGTCTATGGGATGGAACACTTTGTGGCTAATGGTTTCTTGATCCACAACAGAAGACGCGGTGCTAATATGGGCATCCTAAGCGTCAATCACCCCGATATCCTCGAATTCATCACCGCCAAGACCAAGGAGAATTTCCTGACCAACTTCAATCTCTCCGTAGCCGTAACCGATGAATTCATGGATGCGGTCAAGGATGATAGAGAGTATCCTCTGATAAACCCACGTACTGGCAAAGAGGTCAAAAGACTTAAAGCAAGGAGCGTTTTCGATTTGATAACTACTATGGCCTGGCGAACTGGTGACCCTGGCATGATCTTCATCGATGAGATAAATAGGCGAAATCCCACCCCACACATAGGCAAAATCGAGTCCACCAACCCCTGCATAACGGGGGATACTTTGGTGGCAACAGAGTTTGGACTACTGCCTGCTCGTACTCTAAAACCCGGGGTAAAAATTTATACCCCTCGGGGACTGCGCCCAATCACTAAATTTATAAGAAATGGTATTCAAAGCGTTTACCGGGTATGCACTAAGAGTGGATTGGAGTTGAAAATAACCAACGACCACAAACTGCTTACTCCCGACCGAGGATGGGTAGCTCTTAAAGAGCTCAAACCCGGAGATCGAGTGTCCATCCAAAAGGGATTTCCTTTTCCAGATGTGGAAAGATTACCCGCTGACTTTGATGTGATGAAACTTCGGGAAAAAACAAAAATTCTTTTCCCTCTAGAATACAGCGAGGAGTATGGTTTTCTTCTGGGAATACTTGTAGGTAATGGGTACTACAGCACCTCTAATGCCTTCTACTTTGGTGATAAAGAACAAGAGTTGCTCTCTCGCACAATAAACGTGCTCGACGCTTGGGAAGTAAATTACCATATTAGGCCACGAGGTAAAACAACAGTCATCCACTTACCTAAGGGAATGCGACGTTTTTGGAAGGCTTTCCAAGCTACCCCTGGAAAATCACGTGAACGAAGAGTGCCCGCTAAAATATTTAGCGCTCCTACAAAGGTAGTCAGAGCTTTTCTTTCCGCTCTCTTTTCTTGCAGTGGAACGATTGATGCCTCAGGAGCAATACGCCTATCCTCCGCTTCCCATAAGCTACTCAAGGATGTTCAGATTTTACTTCTGGCATTTGGCATTAAAGGTAAAATCTACCGCCGAGCTCGATTAAAGGTGGAGGCATTCTCGTACGTAACGAAGGAGGGAGAGAGACGGTCCTACCCATCAAGAGATTACCACGAACTAATAATCTCCAATTCGAGTCGAAAGACTTTTGCCACAAAAATTGGTTTCTTTGCCTCTGACAAAGTCCAGAGGCTGGCCGAGAGGAGTAACAAATTTAAGAAAGAGGACTGGAGCGATGAAATCGAAGCCATTGAGGCAGAAGGAGAGGAAGAGGTCTTCGATGTCACTGAGCCAGAAACATACACCTGGATCACCAATGGCTTTATATCCCTGGATTGTGGGGAGCAGCCTTTGCTCCCCTATGAATCTTGTTTCGCTGAAGAAACTCGAATTTTGACCAACAAAGGTTGGGAGAGGATCGATCGAGCATATGAACGACAACTCAGGGGTGAGCCTGTTCTAGTTTTCACCGATAACCTTTTGCTCAATAAGCAAGGCTTCACTTTACGCCCAGCCAAAATTATCCCCACTGGAGAGAAACCTGTTGTTTGCGTTGAGCTCAAGAATAGACAACGTCTAAGAGTTACCCCTGATCATAAAATTCTCACCCACCATGGATGGGTCCCTGCAGAACAGCTAAATCAAGAAGATTACATCTATATCATGGATGGGATTCCTGAGAGAGATGCTGAGGTTCCGACTGAGCAGAAGATTTTCTTCCAAATGCTTGGGTGGATCGTAGGAGATGGTTGGCATACCGATAAATCCAGCGGGCTTCTGTTCGCCCCCGATGATGCTTTAGTGAAGGAAGAACTTTTACCTTTTTGGCAGAGCCTCTGTCAGGGGCTACAGTCCGAAAGGGCAAATGGGCGCCTCCCTTACGGAAACATCGCAAAAACGGGGGTTCTTACGGTTGGCTCCCAAAATGCTGGTCTTCGCCAATTATTAGTGGATTCAGGACTCGAGTTTGGAAAGAGCAAAGAAAAATGTGTGCCTGCCTCGGTATTTACGGCACCTCGAGAACTCCAAATTGAGTTCTTAAAAGGGCTTTTTGCTGCCGAGGGGTCAGTCAACCCCCGTCGTGCAAGCATATCCTTGACCACAGCTTCCCAAAAATTGGCAGAGGAGGTTCAATTACTCCTTCTGGGTCTTAACATAAAATCACGTATATGGTCTTATCGGCACAAGGATGGCAGAAGTTGGCATAATTTAATTATCACCTCGGATGGTCTGCTAAAATTCGCTGAGATTATCGGTTTCCCCTTCCATCCCAACAAGCAACGAAGAATGGAGGGATGGATAGGCTCCCTAACTAAAAAACACCATATTCCCAGACGCATAAAGGTCAGATCCGTCGTGCCTGATGGAACAGCCCGCGTCTACGATGTATTTGAGCCAGAAACACATTCTCTGATCGCCCAGGGGATGATAGTGCACAATTGCAATCTTGGGTCAATTAACCTCTCAAAGATGGTCAAAAACCACGAAGTGGACTGGAAGAAGCTGGAAAGAACCGTGGAGATAGCCGTGCACTTCCTGGACAACGTCATCGATGCCAATAAATTTCCACTTCCCGAAATCGAGAAAATGACCAAAGGAAATAGAAAGATAGGACTAGGGGTCATGGGCTTCGCCGATTTCCTCATCAAATTGGGCATTCCCTATGATTCAGAGGAAGGATTAAAGATCGCCGAGAAAGTGACGAAACTAATTTTGGAAAAGGCCAGGGAGACCTCGGTAAAACTGGCGGAGAAGAGGGGTCTCTTCCCGAACTTTAGGGGTAGCATTTACGATAAACCCGGGGACTTAAGGCTCCGAAATGCCGCCTTAACCACGATTGCCCCCACGGGCACCATAAGCCTTATAGCTGGTTGCTCCAGTGGCATCGAACCCCTCTTTGCCATCTCCTTCGTCCGAAATATCATGGAGGGTACGAGGTTATTGGAGGTAAATCCATTATTTGAGGAAATGGCAAGGGGACGCGGTTTGTATAGTGCGGAGCTAGCCATGGAAGTGGCAAAGAGGGGCACCTTGAGGGATTTAAAGGGAATTCCAGAAGATATGCGAAGGATATTTGTAACTGCCTTTGAGATCTTTCCGGAGTGGCATGCGAGGATGCAAGCTGCGTTCCAGAGGTATACGGACAATGCCGTCTCCAAGACCATCAATTTCCCACCGGATGCTACGGTGGAGGATGTTAAGGAGGCTTATCTCCTGGCGCACGAGCTCAAGTGCAAGGGAATCACGGTTTACCGATACGGAAGTAAAAAGGAGCAAGTCCTATACATAAGGGCGGTTTTAGGCAAGGAGAGA
>DDKQ01000024.1:0-2587 GCA_002339355.1 Candidatus Subteraquimicrobium carltonvillense
CAATGTCTGCGATTAGTACATTTAGGATTTTGAATTTAGGATTTGAGCCACCTTTCTGAAATTACGTCTAGGGCATAAATCCAATAATGGGTGGAGTTAAGCGCTTATGAACAGGTTTAGGAGGAAGCCAATTTCATATTATTGGCTTTTGGGTACCACCATTGTGCTACTATTGTTCGGAATAATCATGATTTTTAGCGCAAGCTTAAGTATAGCGTATACAAAGGAAGGCGACAGCTATTATTACCTGAAGAGGCAACTTTTATGGGCCTTTTTGGGACTTATAAGCATGGGTTTACTAGCTAAATTCGATTATCACAAATTACGAAAGCTATCTACCACGGGAATAATCATCACGATTGCTCTTTTAGCCCTGGTCTTAATTCCTGGGATGGGGAGGACTGCTGGTGGTGCCAGCAGATGGTTGACTTTTGGTCAGTTCACCTTTCAACCCTCGGAATTTGCCAAATTGGCCATCATCATCTTCGCTGTAGATATCCTCACTAAAAAACGTCGGGAAATCACGAATTTGTCTCATCTTTTGATCCCTCTCGTCCCAATAGCGGTCTTCATCGCTTTGCTGGTGGTATTCCAACCCGATTTGGGTACCGCTTTTGCCATATGTCTTTCCATCTTCATCTTAATGTTTCTAGCCGGAGCAAGAATTCACCATATTTTTGGTGTGGGCTTGGTGGGATGTGCCTCCATTTTTCTCCTCATTTTTTCCGCCGGATATCGGCGCCAGCGATTCCTAAGCTTCTTCAATCCCTGGTCCGACCCCCGGGGATCGGGATTTCACATCATTCAATCTTTGCTCGCTTTTGGTTCAGGTGGCTTAAGAGGGGTGGGACTCGGTCTGGGACGTCAGAAATTTTTTTATCTCCCGGCTTCACACACGGATTTCATTTTTGCTGTAATCGGTGAAGAGCTTGGTCTGTTGGGGACACTTCTTGTGGTGGTGCTATACTCAATCCTTGCCATTGCGGGATTGAGAATTTCTTTAAAATCTCGCGAAAGATTTGGAAAGCTATTAGGAGCTGGGATCATTTGTATGATTTTGATTCAGGCGCTCATCAACATGGGGGCAGTTACGGGAGTCATTCCCATAACGGGCATCCCCCTGCCTTTAATTAGTTTCGGGGGATCATCATTATTCTTTACGCTGTGTTCCATCGGAATTTTGCTCAATATAGCTTCTCAAGAGCCACGAAAAGCGGGAGCGAAGGTAAATGCGAGTACTCATAGGTGGAGGAGGAACCGCCGGGCATATTTATCCCGGCCTCGCTTTAGCGGAAGAATTAAAATCACTGGTGGGAGAGATTGAGATTGTATTTGTGGGCACTGAATCGGGTCTGGAATCAGAGATGGTGCCCCAAATGGGATATACCCTCGAAACCATCGATGCGAGGGGACTTCCTCGAAGATTTTCCATTGATTTATTAAAAACGCCCTTTTCATTGGGCAAGGGCGCTTTCGATTCTTTGAAAATTTTGAGGGAATTTAGACCCCACGTAGTGGTAGGTATGGGAGGGTATGTAAGCGTACCCGTGGTGGGAGTTGCAGCCTTCTTAAAAATTCCCACGGTAATTCATGAACAGAATGTGATCCCCGGCTTGGCAAACCGCCTATTGAGCCGAGTTGCAATCGTCATTGCCATATCCTACGCCGATACTGAAGAATTTTTCCCGAAAAGGAAGGGAATTATCCTAACGGGAAATCCCATCCGGGGCGAAATTTTGAAACCCACTCATGAGGATGGAATTCTTGCTCTGGGATTGGATCCGGGGAGGAAAACTCTCTTAATCTTTGGAGGAAGTAGAGGTGCCCGGAGAATAAATCATGCTGTAGTTGAGGCTTATCCACTCTTTCGCAATTTTCATGACTTGCAGATAGTTCATGCCACGGGTATGATTGACTTTGAAAATGTTTCATATGCCATAAAAAACATAGAGAAACCGCAGGATAAATTGATTTATAAATGTTTCCCCTATCTAGATAAGATCAATCTAGCCTATGCCGTAGCGGATTTAGCACTTTGCCGAGCGGGGGCGACGACGATCGCCGAAATCACAGCGAGAGGGATACCGGCTTTGCTGATTCCCTATCCTTATGCTACGGATGATCATCAACGGAAGAATGCAAAAATTTTGGAGAAGTACGGTGCCGCTCGGGCAATACCCGACGAAGATTTAAATGGAAAAACACTCTTTGAACAGGTGACAAAACTAATTTTCGATCAAAAATCCCTAAGTAGCATGAGAGAAAATTCTCGCAATTTGGGAAAGCCACAAGCCTCACGAGAATTAGCCAATTTAATACTCAACCTAGTTAAAAAGCAATAACTCATATGGACTATTAACGAGTTAGGTTGACACTTTATACATTCGAGGGAGGGGTAAGTGCTTAAGAAAGTGTCGGAGCCTCGCCTATGAAAACCTCTGAACAATTCAGAAGTTTTGTAGCGAGGCGAGACGCGAGCGGCCCCGTAAAGCTCGTTTCACTCGCTAACGGGGTAAACGGCCGACTGTGCCTGCCCCGTGGGCACGACAGTGCCTCTTCGGGGTGTTTTCGGAGCACTTCACCCCGA
>DDKQ01000024.1:2875-9729 GCA_002339355.1 Candidatus Subteraquimicrobium carltonvillense
CCCCGTGGGCACGACAGTGCCTCTTCGGGGTGTTTTCGGAGCACTTCATCCCGACCATGGTGTTAACCCATCTTGTTAATAATACAACTTAGCTGGAGGCATAATTTTAGAATTTACCATTATGATAACTCGTAACAAGAGGGGAGAAAGTTAGTGAAAAACGCGGAAACAAAAGGAATACACTTCATTGGGATAGGTGGCGCTGGAATGAGCGCTATTGCCAAAGTATTACTTGAAATTGGATATCAAATCTCTGGATCCGACCTTAAGGAATCCAGAAATACTCTCAGACTCTCGAATTTGGGGGCAAAGATCAGCATCGGACATCACCCCAGCAATGTTGAAGGGGCGAATATGGTTGTGGTGTCCTCCGCAATCCCTCCAAATAATTGCGAATTGAAATATGCTTGCAAGAATGGAATCCCCGTACTTCGCCGGGCAGAAATGCTTGCCAAACTCTCGGAAAATAAGATCGCAATTGCAGTATCGGGAACCCACGGAAAAACGACTACGACTTCGATGATTTCAATGGTTCTCCAGAAAAACCATCTTGATCCCACCTTCCTCATTGGTGGAGAATTGAATGATATCGGAAGCAATGCAAAATATGGTAAAGGTGATTTCTTCATCGCTGAAGCTGATGAGAGTGACGGCTCCCTTCTGTATCTGAAGCCAAAAATTATTGTATTGACGAACATCGAACCCGATCATCTCGATTATTATCGAACTTTCGATAGAATTCAGGAGGTTTTCCTCAAGTTCATCGGCAGCTTGCCCGAAGAAGGCTATGGTGTGGTGTGTGGGGATCACCCTAACGTCCAAAGGCTACTGGAGCGAACCGATCGCAGGTGCATCACTTACGGGCTGAAGGAAGAAAACGATTTTTGTGTTAAAGATATCAGATTGGAGAAATTCAGTAGTAGTTTCGAGGTTTATCAAGCCAATAAGAAGCTTGGAGAGACATCATTACATATCCCTGGTATTCATAATATCTATAATGCAATGGCAACAATTGCCCTAGGTATGTCCATTGGTTTACGCTTTGAAACTATTTCCGATGTTTTGGGTCAATTCAAAGGAGTTCAAAGGCGGTATCAAGTAGTGGGATCCTACAATGGTGTCACCCTCATAGATGATTATGCTCACCTTCCTACGGAGGTTAAGGTAACGCTAGAAACCGCGCGAGAGGGGAATTGGAGTAGAATAATTTGTCTTTTTCAACCCCATCGCTTCTCCAGAACTAAGTTTTTGAGTCGAGAATTTGCTGGTGTTTTCGATGATGCGGATTTGGTGATTCTCACCGACGTTTATGGAGCTGGGGAGGAACCCATTCCCGGCGTGAGTGGAAAATTGATTTTGGAAGCGGTGCTACAAAACAATCCCAAAAGTCAAGTTGCATATCTTCCCACCAAATCTGAGGCAAAGAGATTTCTGACTAGTATTGTAGAGAGCGGGGATTTGGTTCTAACCATGGGCGCTGGTGATATCTGGACTGTGGGGCAAGAACTCCTTGAATCTTTAGGTCAAACCACTTGAGGTTAGAGGTGCGAAGTGAATCGTGTGGCAACTTGTGAAGCCCTCAATCGATTAAAATACAAGTTAAAAAGCAATGTAGTTGGAGACGAGCCTCTTTCAAAGTATACAACTTTGAGAGTTGGTGGAGCTGCAACCATCTTCGCCATCGCCGATTCTTTGGAAGAACTCCGGCTACTGTTGCAAACCTCCGCTGATTTTGAACTTCCCTGCTTCATTATGGGAAAAGGGTCAAATCTTTTAGTTTCAGACAAGGGATTCCCAGGAATAGTTGTGGTATTAGGTAAGGATTTTAAAGGGATTTCCGTGGATGGTTGCCATATTCGAGCGGGCGCCGGTGTTCCCTTACAGGTTTTAGTTCAAAAAGCTCTTGAGAATGGATTAAAGGGACTCGCTTTTGCCATTGGTATCCCAGGGAGTTTGGGAGGGGCTTTGACGTTAAATGCGGGAGCTCATGGTCAGGCCATTGGAGACGTAGTCAAGAATGTGACCGTCTATACCTCAGATTGTGAACTTAAAGCATTTGATGGGTTTGAAATCTCCTTTGGTTATCGAAGTAGCTCTTTATCTTCCCAAGGGGTAATCGTGGAAGCGGTTCTGAGGTTAGAGAAGGGAGAATTCAATCTGATTAGAGCTGAGATGGAAAGGTACTTCAGAAAAAGGAAGAGAACGCAACCCCTTAAACTCCCAAATGTGGGAAGTATTTTTAAAAATCCACCGGGTCTTTCAGCTGGTAAACTCATCGAGGAAGTCGGGTGTAAGGGTCTTCGAACGGGAGATGCTCAAGTCTCGCTCAAACATGCCAATTTTATCGTTAATTTGGGCAATGCTTCTGCTCATGATGTTTATTCTCTAATGCGGATGGTTCAAGAGGAAGTATTCAGAGTTAAGGGGATTTTGTTGGAACCCGAGGTTACCTTGGTTGGCGACTTTGAATGAGATTGCTAAGGCTTCCATATATTTTTGAGTTTAAGCTGGAAGGCTCAGATGTATTATTAACAAGATGGGTTAACACCATGGTCGGGATGAAGTGCTCCGAAAACACGCGGTCGGCCTGGTTTCAGTTTCACCAAAGTCATACTCCGGCCGCCGCTCGGGTCTCGCCACGCTACAGAACTGTGAGTCTGTTCAAAAGTTTTCATAAGCGAGGCTCCGACACGGTTTTCTTAAGCACTTACCCCTCCCTTAAATGTATGTAAAACCAAACTCGTTAATAGTCCAGCTCAGGGTAAAAAGGTGACACTATGAAGAACGTCGAGGAAAAGGTCCGAGAACGCCACAGAAAAGTTACTCGGATCAGGCGACAAAGACGTTTGAGATTATTGCTGATTTTGCTGGTGTTAGCCTTAATTGTGTGGGGTGGAATAAGTATCTACAATTCTGACTTATTTAATATCAAGAGGATTAATGTAACTGGAAACAGTCACCTATCCGATGAGCACATCTTAAAACTTGCCAAGGTATCCCAGAAAACTAATTTGCTCAAGGTCCCGCTTGAGCAAATAAGAAATAGACTCCTTCAAGAACCATGGATAAAGGAGGTAGGAATCCTACGTCATCTTCCAAATACGCTCGAAATTAGGATAAGGGAGCGAAGGCCCATAGCTATTATCCCCATCGACGATTCTTTCATCCTCATCGATGGTGAGGGCTTTGTTTTAGAATGCAGAGGAGACTTAAAGGGATTAGATATGCCGGTCATCAGAGATTTAAAGATTGGCTCCTTCCAGGTTGGGAAAAGATTAAGATCAAAATCCCTCTCTAATGCCCTTGCCTGCCTTAGAGAACTCGATCCGGACCTTAGGGGTTCTCTTAACTTGGTTTCCGCTTCTTCCGTGGATAAGCTCTCACTATACACAAAGGATGATGTGGAGATACTTTATGGAAAAGCGGAAAATAATTCAAAGAAGAATTTTATAATCAAAAAGATTCTATCTGAACCGAGGGGGAAGATCATCTTCATCGATGTGAGGGTGGTCTCAAATCCTGTCGTCAAACGCTTAGAGGGAGTTCCAAAAAGTGAGTAAAGCGAGAAGAGAAGCCATAGTGGCTTTGGACATAGGCACCACTAAAATTTGTGCCATTGTGGGGAGACCGATTGATGGAGAAATAGAGATCATGGGTGTTGGAACCTGTCCATCTTACGGCTTACGGAAGGGCATTGTCGTGGACATGAAGAGAACAGTGGCTTCTATTTCCGCGTCTCTGAAAAGAGCCGAAAGAGCATGTAAAACGGAGATAAAATCCGCTTGTGTGGGGATCACTGGAGCCCATGTCACTTCCCTCAATAGTCGCGGAGGCATCGACATAGCTCATGGAGATCACATAGTCACCGAGAAAGACCGTAATAAAGCCATTGAGGCAGCTTGTGCTGTGGATATTCCACCAAATAGTGAGGTAATTCACATAGTTTCTAGAGAATTCTTCATTGATGGACAAGGGGGAGTCAAAGACCCTTTAGGAATAGCTGCCCTGCGTCTGGAGGCTGCAGTTCACATCGTTATGGGAGCGGTTACATCCATACAAAATATCGTTCGATGTGTCAATCAAGCCGGAATCGATGTTAAAGACATAGTGCTCCAACCCATTGCCTCCTGCGAGGCTGTTCTCTCCGATGAGGAGAGGGAGTTGGGAACCATACTGGTGGATATCGGTGGAGGAACTACGGACATAGCCATTTTTTCCGAGGGGAGCATTTGGTATAGCAGTGTTCTTCCACTAGGAGGAAACCAGGTGACCCACGATCTAGCCGTGGGGTTAAAGGTTCTTCTCTCCGAGGCAGAATCACTGAAGATTGAGCATGGCTGTGCCTTTAGTAGATTGGTTGATGAGTTGGAGATCGTTGAGGTAAACACGTTCGGCAAGCGTAGGCGAAAACCCGTGCCTAGAAAGCTGCTGGCGGAAGTAATCGAAGCCCGGATGCGGGAAATATTCAATTTGGTTAGGGGAAAAGTGATAGCGACGGGTAGGTTTGAACTCCTCCCAGGCGGAGTGGTCATCACCGGCGGTTCTTCGCTATTAGAAGGTCTACCGGAGTTAGTTTCTGAAATGTTTGACCTACCGGTGAGGATTGGTTTTCCCAAGGGAATTGTGGGTGCAGTGGAGGCAGTAAATAACCCCATTTATTCAACGGGGGTTGGGCTTTTGCATTACGCTGAAAAGAGCCCCGAAATTGAGCCTCTCCTAGCCGCTAGGGAATCTAATTTCATAGAGGAGATCATAGAACGTATAAAGGGATGGTTTAGGGAGCTATTTAATATTGGTAAATTCTGGCATTAAAAATAACTTAAGCGCTCACCCTTCAATTTAAACCCTCAAGTTGAAAATAAATTTTTTCTTCCTTGTTATCCTTGAGTTTCGCAAAGTTTAAGAAATTTCGGGTTGCAATTTTTTTTGGAATGAGATAAGGTTATTGCCGAGAATTAGGCTATCCGGTGAACAAAACAGTTAAGTTCTACTTGAAGGTTGAGGGGGTGAAATTGTGTTTGATGCCGGAGCGAATTACTTAGCCGTGATTAAGGTTGTAGGAATCGGTGGTGGAGGAACTAACGCAGTTAATCGGATGATAGAGGCTGGTTTAATAGGTGTGGAATTTATAGCGATAAATACCGATGCCCAAGCACTTTTGATGTCTGACGCAGACTATAAGGTTCACATAGGTGCCAATATAACCAAAGGACTTGGAGCTGGTTCCGATCCACAAATTGGTTATCAAGCTGCGGAGGAAAACCGTGAACAAATAAAAGAGGTCTTACAGGGCGCGGATATGGTGTTCGTTACAGCCGGTAAGGGAGGCGGTACGGGAACGGGAGCTGCCCCTGTGATAGCGGAAATTGCCAGGGAAGACCTGGATGCACTCACGGTAGGTGTGGTTACAAGGCCCTTCGGTTTTGAAGGTAGAAAGAGATGTTTACAAGCCGATGAGGGAATAACTAAACTCAAGGAAAAGGTGGATACTCTAATCATTATCCCCAATGACAGATTACTACAGGTTGTCCAAAAGAAAACCACTATTTTAGATGCATTCAGAGTCGCTGATGATGTCCTACGTCAGGGGGTCCAAGGGATAACCGATCTAATTACCGTCCCGGGGTTGATTAATCTTGATTTTGCCGATGTGCGAGCGATTATGACCAATGCAGGTTCAGCACTGATGGGAATAGGTGTTGCCAGTAGCGAGAATAGGGCGACCGAAGCCGCAAAAGCTGCCATCTCCAGTCCCTTGCTTGAAGCATCTATTGAGGGAGCAAAGGGAGTCCTTTTAAACATCTCAGGTGGTTCAGATCTCGGTCTCTTTGAGGTCAATGAGGCTGCTGAGATCATTGCGAACTCCGCTCACCCTGATGCTAATATCATCTTCGGGGCAGTTATCGATGATTCACTCTGCGATGAAGTTAGGGTTACGGTGATCGCCACCGGCTTCGATGTAAGAAGAAAGCAGGAAAGATTAGAATTGTTGGGAGAGAAGGAAGTCCCCACCTTTGACACGGAGGACTTGGATATTCCCACTTTTTTGAGGAAAAGAAATTACAAATCCTAGTCAATTTGAGTAGGATTTGATAGTCTTCCATAGCACAGCCAGATTAACCTGGCTGTGCTTATTTATATTCAAAAATCTTACCTTGAAAATTAAAAAGTCTTGCAGTTTGCAATGACCTCGGTTAAACTATATAGGGCTTGTTTTAGACCAGGTAAATCTGAACTAAAACGAATCCAAAGCGCTTGAGGAGCATTGCTTTTGGCTTTTGACTTGCTATATGAAGAAAGAGGGGATATCAAGTTCCTCACCTCTCCGAAATTGTTGGATGAGGCATCTATCTTGGTGATTTTTAGCACTAGGATGGGAGGAGTTAGTCCACCCCCTTATAATTCCCTCAATTTGGCTTTCGATGTGGGGGATAAGCAGGGAAATGTGATCAGGAATCGGCGCATATTCTGTTTAGCTTTCGGTTTACATCCCGCTTCGCTTACCACTGCGGAACAGGTCCATGAAGATCAGGTTGCTCAAGTAAATGAAGATTCCGTGGGGCAAGGAGCATTTGGGGGAGCACCCATACCAAGAGTAGATGCCCTTGTTACAAATCTCAATATGGTGCCCCTCGCTTTATTCTTTGCGGATTGCGTACCCATTGCCGTCGTTGATCCAATGAAGAGAGTAATAGGCATCGCTCACGCGGGTTGGAAGGGCACTTATCTTGGAATCGGTTCAAACATAGTAAATCTCATGATGAATCGGTTTAATTGCCAAGCTTCAGACCTGCTGGTGTTCATGGGTCCCTGCATCGGTCCTTGTTGTTATCGATTGGAATCCAAAAAACTCG
>DDKQ01000024.1:10114-19603 GCA_002339355.1 Candidatus Subteraquimicrobium carltonvillense
TTTGATCTCGCAGCTCTTAATGTAAAACAGCTTGAAGGAGGGGGGATACCTGAAGAGAATATTTATTCGGCTAGTATATGTACCTCTTGCAATACCGACTTATTCTTTTCCTATCGTGCTCAGAATTGTAAGACCGGTCGCCAAGCGGGACTCGTTGCTTTACTCTAAAACTAGTAAAAAGTAAGATATTGTTTCTCGCTATTAATTAAATGTTCTGTAATCGGCAAATTTTAGGTCTAAAGTCTCTGTCTTAAATATGGTGAGAGGTGGGAAATGATTGCACAAATAGTTTTCAGTTTAATCGGTGGATTAGCGCTCTTCCTTTATGGTATCTCCTTGATAAGCAAGGGATTCCAGAAAGTTGCTGGAGAAAGAATCAGTAAAATTTTAGAGACATTTACTGGAAGTCCCATAAGAGGCATTATGACTGGAGCCAGTATTACGGCTATAATCCAGAGCAGCAGTGTCACTACGGTTACCCTTGTGGGATTGGTAAATGCGGGGGTTTTGACCCTTCAACAATCCGTGGGGGTGATCATGGGGGCTAACATTGGGACAACAGTTACAGCTCAAATCGTTGCATTTAAGGTTGGAATGTACGCTTTACCCGTAATAGCGATCGGCTGTCTTTTGTGGTTTATGCCGAAGGATAAATACCAATCACTGGGGCAAATTCTAATAGGATTCGGAATTTTATTTTTGGGAATGAATTTCATGAGCGGGGGAGCCAAACCTCTTAGAGAGCTACCTTTTTTCCTAAATATGCTTGTAAATTTCGGAAAACAACCGATTTTAGGAGTATTTGCCGGTGCGTTATTTACGGCCATTATTCAAAGTAGTAGTGCAACCTCCGGTCTGGTCATTGCTCTTTCGATGCAAGGGTTGTTAAATCTAAATTCGGCTATTTGTTTAATTTTTGGGGCGGACATCGGAACTTGCGTTACCGCGCTCTTAGCCTCAATCGGTACATCGATATCTGCTAAAAGAACCGCTGTAGTCCACTTATTATTCAATGTTTTGGGTGTATTAATATTTCTCTCCATTTTGCCCCTTTTCGCACAGGTTGTCTCCAAGACATCGACCTCCCTTCCCAGGCAAATTGCCAATGCCCTTACACTGTTTAATGTGGGTAACACACTTATCGTACTTCCATTTGTATCTCTTCTAGTGGTCATGGTTAAAAGGATAGTTCCTGGCGAGGAAGTAGTCATAGATAGAGGAATAAAATACATTGAGAAACACATTCTGGTCATGCCCCCAGTGGCTTTGACCCAGGCAACCAAGGAGACCATAAGACTCGCCGAGATGGTCTCGAAGATGCTCCATAATTGCCAGCGAATCTTTCTGAATTCCAATCGCAATAATCGCAAGCTGATTAAAACTGTGGTGAAAATGGAGGAAGCTTCGGATGAAATATACCTGGCGATTAGCGATTATTTGGTGAAGCTTTCTCAAACGTTCTTGACTAAAGATCAATCCCGAAAGTTAGCTGGGCTTAACCATGTCATAACCGAGATCGAAAGGATAGCAGACCATGTCAATAATATTGCACAGTTAGCTAAACATAAAGTAAATCGAAATTTGCCTTTCTCTTCGAAAGCCATGGGGCAATTACAATATATGTTTTCCAAGGTAAAAGAGGTATATGATGATGTAGTCGTGGGTTTAAAAAATGAGGATAATGAGATAGCTTATAAAGTGATACAGGGAGAAAGTGAAATCGATGATATTGAGAAAAAGCTTCATGCTGATCACATTAAGAGACTCGAGGAGGGTATCTGTCTACCCGAGGCGGGGATATTGTTCGTGGATATTGTGAGGAACTTGGAGAGAATAGGCGATCACACCGATAGCATCGCCCATGTGATATTGGCCGAGTTTTGAAGGACATTTCGGGTATGAGTTTGGTTATCGCCCAAAATTTAAGATTGATAAGAGATAGAATGGCAAAAGCCGCATCAAGGGTAGGTCGTAATCCAACGGAAATAAAACTCGTGGCTGTGACCAAGAATGTCCCCGTCTTAGAAATCAATCAAGCCATTGAGGCAGGGATAACCGATATAGGAGAGAATAGAGTTCAGGAGCTGAGGGAAAAATTCGGAAAACTGGGGAATGCGGCAACATGGCACTTCGTTGGACATTTGCAAACGAATAAAGTAAAGTACATTATAGATTTTGTGGAGCTCATCCAATCTGTTGATAGCTTGAAACTGGCCCAAGAGATACAGAAGCGTGCTCAAAGAGCAAATAGGATTCAGAAGGTATTGGTGGAGGTGAATGTCTCCGGGGAGGAAAGTAAATTTGGAATCGATCCTCAAAAGCTCATGAGCTTCATGAAAGAGATTACAAAACTCGATCATATCGTAGTTAAAGGGTTAATGACCTTGGCTCCTTTGGTAGAAGATACTGAGGAAACAAGACCAGTTTTTAGAACCTTGAGGGAACTTGGGGAGGATGTGAGGAAGTTAAATCTTCCCCAGATTGAAATGGAGTACCTGTCCATGGGCATGACCAACGATTTTGAAATAGCCATAGAGGAAGGTTCAAATATGGTTAGAATTGGAACTGGTATTTTTAAAGGTGGTTAGTTAAGAGGTGAGGTGAGATATATGAGAAACCTATTGAGGAAAGCGCTCATCTATTTTGGATTGGCTGAGGAAGATGAATATGAGGAATTTGAGGAAGAGGAAAATTATACGGATTTGTATGAACAAGCACCGCCTTCCGTAAGAAAGATCATCCGCTCTCCGGATATCGAGAGAATGCAGCGCGCTGCAGCACTGCGATCCATTGCTACGCCTCAAACGAAGGTCCATATCGTAGAACCCAGAAGTTTCAATGATGCTCAACAGATCGCCGATAAATTTAAGGCCAACATCCCGGTCATCGTGAATCTGCAATTAGCGGAAATTGATCTATCAAAACGGCTGATCGATTTCGCCAGTGGTCTAACTTATGGGTTGGATGGAGGGATGCAAAGGGTTGCTGAAAAAGTATTCTTACTCACCCCGAGCAATGTTGAGGTCTCAGAGGCAGAAAAACGGAGATGGCAGGAGAGAGGACTCTTCAATCAATATTAATCAAGAACTGCCGTCAGCGACCTTAAATCGGTCAGCGATATTCGACGAGCGACTTCCGGAAATTTTCTACACTACTCATTACTTGTCGATGATGTTTATTGATTCTTTGAGTGAAATCTATTGGGTGATTTGTCATGGAAGGACAAGCAGCAAAGGTGATATCCGAAAAGAGGGTGGCAATAATTGGTGCTGGTCAGATGGGTGAAGCTCTCCTCAGGGGTTTCCTGAAATCAGGTATCCTAAGTCCCGGTCAGATAATCTTAAGCGATATAAGGAAGGATAGGCTTTCTGAACTTAAGGCGAAGTATCAGGTCGAGGTGGCAAAAGATAACATTGATGCTCTTGAAAAATCCGATGTAGTCATATTAGCTGTGAAACCCCAGCAGATAGATGGTGTTTTAGCGGAAATAAGTTGGGTAATTAAGGAAAAGCAGATTTTAATATCAATCGCCGCTGGGATAAGCACCAAACATATTTACGATAAACTGGACAAAAAAATACCCCTTGTTCGAGTTATGCCAAATTCCCCGGCTCTGGTGGGTGCTGGAATTTCTGTGATCAGTCCCGGTAGATATGCTACAAGGGAGAGCATAGATTTGGTTTCAAGGCTCTTTTCGGGAGTCGGCGAGACCGTCCAATTAGATGAGAGGTATCAGAATGAGGCAACGGCCATCAGCGGTAGTGGTCCTGCTTATTTCTATCTTTTCGTGGAGGCTCTCATCGATGCGGGTGTTAGGTCTGGACTTGCCCCAGAGATAGCTACTAAATTAGTGGTTGAAACATTGATCGGAGCGGGAGCCATGCTAAAACAAACTGGGAAGCACCCCGCGTTGCTCAGGGAAATGGTAGCATCGCCAGGAGGGACAACCATAGCTGCCCTGGAAGCTTTCGAAGAAGGAGGCTTGCGAGCGGCTACCTTTAAAGCCATCGAAGCTGCAATCAAACGCGCTCAGGAGTTGGGAGGTTAAAAAGGCTGGTAGCAGTCATTCGGTTCATTGATTTTGCATTCACCGTCTACTTCTGGTTGATCATCGTTCGGATAATTTTTTCATGGATTCCACTTTCTTCGAGTGAATTTGTGGAGCGGATAAGGAGTTTTGTATACGATATCACCGAACCTTACTTGAGATTATTTCGGCGATTGCTACCCATGGTAAGTCTGGGTGGAATGGGTCTTGACTTATCACCGATTATTGCCATTATAGTATTACATTTTATACATAGGTTGGTTTTAAATATCCTATTCCAATTCATGCTTTAAGCAAATCTCAAAGAAGGAGGAAGGAAGATGAAATTAACTCCCCTAGATATTCACCACAAAGAGTTTCGACGCGCAATAAGAGGTTACAATGAAGAGGGAGTCGATGCATTCCTTGATGAAGTAGCCCAGGAATTTGAGCGGCTCTTTAAGGAAAATATCGAGTTAAAGGAGCAGCTTGAGAAGCTTCAGGAGAAGGTGACGCAATACGAAAACATTGAACAGACTCTTCAAAAAACCCTCGTTACCGCTCAAAAAATGGCTGAGGAAGTTCAAGCCAACGCCAAGAAGGAAGCGGAGCTTATTGTGAAGGACGCGGAGCTTAAGGCGAAGGCAACAATCCAGGATATACTGGAAGAAAAGCAAAACCTCCAAGCCACCTACAGCAATTTAAAACAGGCTGAGGAGGAGTTTCGCGCGAGATTTAAAGCAATGCTAGAATCTTACCTGGGTATGATAGCCGAGGCTGAAAAGGAATTGAAAGGCGAGGAAGTCGAAGAGGTTCCCGCGGCTGAGGAAGAGATTGCCGTGGAGCATGTGGAGGAACTCGCTGAGAGGGCGGAAGAACTTGCTGAGGAAGAAGCAACCATCGAAGCCCCAGTTTTTGAGCCCCCTGGGGAGAAAAGCGCCGAAGAAGAAGCAAAGGTGGCGGAGGAGACAGAGACCAAAAAGGAGCCCAAGAAGAAGGGAAATCAGGACATCGAGGAAATTTTAAAGAGATTACAAAAGGCTCCAAAGCAGGCAAGTGAAGAAAACGACATCCAAGAAATCTCCTAATTTTTGGATTGTAAAAATTTCAAATTTTAACCCATTTAAAGCATCGTAAACTCAATCAATTTTTGAACTAAGCTTTAGCTACATCCTTAGATGTAGCTTTTTATAAACCCTGTAGATTTAGCAAAATAAATCCATGTTTAAAGGTTAGATGCCCGAAAGCCTTGACAAACGAACAAATGTTCTATAGTGGGAGTGTAGCCTCTTATCCAACTCTAAATGTTAGGTAAAGAGAAAAGTAAGATATGAGAATTTCCTTAAGCTTTAGTGCGGAACAAGAATTGAAAATACCCGTCTCTTACAACTATAGCATCCAATCGCTTATTTATCGCCATGTCGATGATAAGTTGGCTACCTTTCTTCACAATGAAGGCTATGTTCATGGCAAAAGGAGATTTAAACTTTTTACTTTCTCTAGAATTCAAGGAAAACCACGCTTTTTAAGAAGTGAGAAGTCATTTACTTTCAAACCTCCTTTTAGATTTATTGTCTCCTCTCCCGTTGGGATCTTTATCGAGAGCTTGGCTGAGAATTTTGTTCGCTCTGTAGAGGTACAATTATTTGGGCAAGCTGTATATGTGGAATCAATAAATGTCTATTCCGAACCTCAATTTGGTTCGGAAACTGTTGTTACAATGCTCTCGCCAGTTACCATGTACAGCACACTTGAAACTCCCACAGGTAAAAAGAAAACTTACTACTACTCTCCATTTGAGGGTGAGTTCTCAGAATTGTTGGAGGAAAATCTAAAGAAGAAGTACGAAGTCTTGTACAAAGACAAACCCAACGGTTTTTCTTTTTCCATTGAGCCAATTGATGTAAGCAAAAGAGATGAGAAAATCATCGACTATAAAGGAACGGTTATCAAGGCCTGGATGGGAAGGTATAAACTTACGGGCTCACCTGAATTGATAAAACTTGCCTACGATACCGGCTTGGGGGCTAAAAATTCTCAAGGCTTTGGATGTTTTGAGATACATAAAATGTAGAGGCGTACCTTTAGGTGTGCTAAAGGTGGGGCAGCATTTATGCTGCCTAGCAAGATGTGTAGTAGGGGCAGAGCTTGCTCCGCCAATCTATACATTACAGTTCAAGCTTTTCGACTTAGCCTGCCCTGAGCAGTTCGACTTTGCTCACTGCAGGCTTAGCCGAGAGACTCAGGCCTGTCGAGAACTAAGCTCCTGATGTAGTTGCTGACCTTCAGGTCGGCTCCAAGATCAGTGAAGCGCTATAGTTACTCGCATTTTAGGAAGGGAAAACTATGCACCCAGATAAAGCTGAGAAACAATATATTTCACTTTTGCGAAAAATGGATGGGAACCAGAGAGTTAAGATAGGCGCAGAATTGTATGAGGTAGCACGCCATATCGCTGAATCATCAATCAGGAACCAGTATCCTGATCTTTCCGAAGATGAGATAAAAGAAAAACTACGGCAAAGAATGAATCCCTTAAGTGCACTTAGGATAAATAGATGACTCAAGAGGAAATTATAAAAAAGGTTGTGGCTGCGTTAGAGAAAAGTAAGATTCCCTATATGCTTACTGGTGCGATTGCTGTCAGTTATTACGGCCGACCAAGGCTTACCCATGACGTAGACTTGGTTGTTCAAATTCAATTAGAAGATGCTAAAAGAGTGGCTGAGCTTTTTAAAGATGAGTTTTATGTCTCGCTTGAGGGGATAGTTGATGCTGTGAGGCATAGCACGATGTTTAATTTAATTCACCCAGAAACTGGTATCAAAGTGGACTGTTGGATATTAAAGCCCAAGGAGTACGATGAGCTTTCTTTTTCACGCCGGAGAAAGGAAATAGTTTTTGATCGGGAAACGTACATTTCTTCTCCGGAAGACTTAATCATAACGAAATTGGACTGGTATAAACAGTCTGATATACAAAAACATTATGAAGATGTAGTAGGAATATTTCAAATTCAGCAGGGAAAACTTGATATTGACTATATTAAAGAATGGGCACAGCACTTTTCTTTTCTAGATATTGTTGAGGATATCCTTAAGAGAATTTGAGATGAAGCTGGCCTGGGAGCAAAGAACTCTCGGGGCTTTGGATGCTTTGAGGGGTCGATGAGTAAAACTTACTGGATTTTGGAACAAGTAGAAGATGTGAAGTTTCCTTATCGCTTAAGCATAGTCGGTGAGGGCAAAGTCCTTCTTTGCCTAAGAGTCCAAGAAAAATGGCCTGGAACCAAAGGACAGATTTTTTGCCTGCGTGAAGAGGAAAGGGAGTGGACCCAACCTATAGCGGAGATAGAGCGGGTGCCTGTTGTTTCGCTAAGACGTTATGGCAAACGCCTTTCCATTGTCCTCGATAGATCCAAAAACAAGAGATGCGACTTCCTCTTCTTAAAGAAACCCTATAAGACCAGGGAAGGTGAATACGAGCAGATCTTCTGGAGAACTCAGCAGGCTCTTCGGGAACGAAGGCCAAGGGTAAAACTTACCCTTCGGGGCGCAGAATCTCTTCAAATTCTGGTTGATGCTGGCGAAAGATATCCTTGGAGATTTCCAGGTTGCGAGCTTCAAAGAGCAGTGCTCCCCGTAGGCGACTATGCCCTTTTGGGAAATGACGGTCTCCTGGCGGTAGTGGAGAGAAAGACCTTTGACAATCTCCTGTCTGAATTTGGGAGAATGTCCTCCCTTCACCAGATTCTTGGTGAGCTTGAATCATATCCCCAAAGTGCACTGGTAATCGAGGCAGCCTATGCGGATTTTCTAAAGGCAGATAAATTGAGATATTATTCTCCATCTTTTGCTGCTAAGGTTATTGGAGAGCTCCACGCCATGCATCCAAATCTTTGTATCATCTTCGCTGGTAACAGGAAACTTGCCAACGAATGGACTCTACGATTTTTTGCCGCCATACAGTCTCATGAGGATGACGTTCCTCAGCCAAAGGTTGCTGAAGCTATTGCAGAATACGGGAGCGGGCGAAGCCAACACCCCTGGAGAGGTGGAGCCTATTATGAAGTTAGGAAAGCATTAGAAGAGATGCCAAGGCAGTTTACCATTTCTAAATTAAGAGAAGCTTGCTCGGATATCCCAGATATGACCCTGCGCAAGGCTCTCAACGACTTAAAAAGGGAAGGCAAAATCAGATGCCAAGGAAAAGGGAGAAAAAGTTACTGGGAGAAAATATAGTGGTATAAATACCCTAGATTTACTCACGATGTTGACTTAGTACATAACTTTTGCGTTTTTTGGTTCTTTGATAATATGATAATAGAATCTCATCAGGGACTATAGCAATGTTTGAAGCCTTTCGTTGTAGCAATGGAGGTGGTCTACTATGCTGCCAGTGGTGGCCTATCCAGATTTGGTTCAGCATTATGGTGAGTACTTTGCCCCGATCTTCTCCAACCAGGCTCAGATGCTCCATTTCAAACGTTATCTCTCTGGTCTCATTGTCAGCGAGAATGTGACCATAACGGGGATGAATGCTTGGTTCTTGTCGCGGACCGACCAAAGCAACTTCAACCGTTTCTTAACCTCAGCTTGTTGGTCTGAGGATAAACTCAATGAGTTGCGGATTGAGCTTTTAAATACCTCCCATCTTACCAAAGCTAAAAGATCCGGGGTGATCATCATCGACGACACTCTGGTGCACAAGACGGGCAAGAAAGTGCCCTTTACCGGCAGTTACTTCGAGGCCTCCTCTGGCACCTATAGCTGGGCCCAGAGCCTGGTGACCAGCCACTACGCCGATGGTAGGGTCTCCTGGCCCATCAACTTCGCCCTCTACTGCAAGCGGGAAGAGGTGAGGGAAGAGGAATTTCGCACCAATAATGAACTCGCCTGCGAACTCTTCGAAGATGCACACTTAAGGAAAATTCCCGCGGCTACGGTTCTCTTTGATGCCTGGTATCTGGTGCCCGAACTCACCCGCAAGATTGAAGCAGCTTCCCGAGACTGTTAAGCTCCGGTTAAGCTAAACCGTAATCTAATCGGTGAATCCGGGCGAAGCGTAAGGATGGGTGATTGGGCATCAAACCTACCTAAAGAAAAGTTCAAGAAGATGAGCCTTAAGGATAAGGAGGTTTGGGTCTTAAGCTGTTTGAGACGAATTTCCAAAATTGGTAGGGTGCGTCTGGTCGTGATCTTAAGTGATATCAAAAAGAGAGATGAGCTCACTATCCTAGCTACTTCTCATAAGCGTTGGGATGCAGCCAAGATCATCTCAACCTATGGACTTCGCTTCACCATTGAGACGTTCTACCGAGACACCAAGCAACACCTGGGCCTAGAGGGAGCGCAGCTGCGAAAGCTTAAGGGTATCAAACGACACTGGTACCTGGTCTTCACAGCCTACTCCTGCTCCTGGGTGCAACAAAAGGTGGCCTTCTGGGACGTCTAAGCACTAGC
>DDKQ01000022.1:0-13696 GCA_002339355.1 Candidatus Subteraquimicrobium carltonvillense
AAAGCCTAGCATTTTTCAGATATTAGCAACAATCTATTACACGGCGTCAAAATTTTTTATCCTTTTTGAATTTGAAATAGTCTCTCGCCACCAGTGAATTGGTATCCTCATTAAATTGCCTTTAGACTAATCAGCAGCATGGAAATTTGTCTGCAGAACCCCACTTATTATAACAAAAGATTACAGATCCCTCGTCTCAAATATTTTCATTCCAAAAGAATATATGTTTCAAAAGGAAAATGGAAGAATTTCGACGAAAACTTAGAATGGAAACCAACCAAAAATAAGGGTTTTACCCAAAGCCGATAACAGGAGGTTTCTTCGCAATGAAACCCATCAGAAAACCCGCCGTGGCCGGGTTGTTTTACCAAGCAGATCCCGATGATTTAAGGACACAGCTTGAGGATTGCTTCTTAAATCCCCTTGGTCCAGGGAGTCTACCCCAAGTTAATCCCAAAGGAGAACATAGGATCATTGGTCTTATAAGCCCACATGCCGGATATATGTATTCCGGACCCATCGCCGCCCATGGGTTTCACCGCCTGGCCCGGGATCAAGAAACTAAGCTAGCGATAATTTTAGGTCCCAATCACTCCGGTATCGGCTCCCCCGTGGCCATAAGCA
Source organism: Candidatus Subteraquimicrobium carltonvillense (assembly GCA_002339355.1). Taxonomy (GTDB): domain Bacteria; phylum Actinomycetota; class Aquicultoria; order Subteraquimicrobiales; family Subteraquimicrobiaceae; genus Subteraquimicrobium; species Subteraquimicrobium carltonvillense. The sequence continues at coordinate 625 of DDKQ01000022.1, forward strand.
AGAGGATCTGGAATATGCCTTTAGGCTCCGTGGAAATAGATTCCAAAGTAGCTCAAGAAATTGAATCTCCTGTAATTAATGAGGATGAGATGGCTCACATCCGAGAACATTCCATCGAAGTTCAATTGCCCTTCCTCCAATATCTTTATGGCGCTCGTTTCAAATTCGTCCCCATATGTATGCTGGATCAGAGTCTGGAAACGAATTTAAAGGTGGGAGAGATTCTAGCCGAAGCGCTGAGCGAGAAAGAGGCCATCATCATTGCCAGCACGGACTTCACCCACTATGAGCCTCACAGTCAGGCCCAAAGAAAAGACAAAGAAGCTCTGCAAGCTATCCTAGAATTGGATCCCCACAAGTTGAATGGCGTAGTCAAAAATCTTTCCATTACTATGTGTGGAACAGGTCCGGTTATGGCCATGCTCACCGCGTGCAGAATCCTCGGGGCCAAGAAAGCCAAACTCATCTCCTATGCAACATCAGGCGATGTTACAGGGGATTTTGGTGCCGTGGTTGGATATGCCTCCCTCGCAATCTTCAAATGAGATACAGATGGACTATTAACGAGTTAGGTTTAAACCTTAGACATTCGAGGGAGGGGTAAGTGCTTAAGAAAGTGTCGGAGCCTCGCCTATGAAAACCTTTGAACATACTCACAGTTTTGTAGCGAGGTGAGACCCGAGCGGCTGCCGAGTATTGCTTTGGTTAAAACTAAAACCAGGCCGACCGCGTGGGCTCACGAGCACTTCACCCCGACCATGGCGTTAACCCATCTTGTTAATGATACAGATTAAGACATGGGAATTTTATCCTTTATCCTTGACTTATGACTGATCTTAAATTCATATTGCTTAAGACCGGTGGCTAACTTAATATTAAAAGCATGCAGTGGGAACTGTAACGGAGATCCTACGGGGAAAAATTCCACTATTAACGGGAGGACTTGACTTTTTGGCTGAAATCAGAGCTTTTAAAGGGATTCTCTACAACGAAGAAAAGGTGAATTTAGAACGAGCTGTAGCTCCACCCTATGACGTAATTTCTCCAAGAGAACAGGGAAAATACTACAATCTCAGTGAGTATAATGTAATTCGTCTAATACTGGGGAAAGAGTATCCCGGTGACAATGCAGTCAATAACAAGTACACACGAGCAGCAACCTTTTTCCAAGAGTGGTTGAGGGAAGGGGTATTGCGAGAGGATGAAAAGCCTGCAATCTACCTTTACCAGCAGGAATATTCCCTAAAAACCGGTGAAAGGAAAAGGAGAATAGGATTCATTGCTCTAGCTAAATTGGAGGATTTTGACACCGGGAAGATATTTCCCCACGAAAGAACAGAGCCCAAAACTAAGATCGATCGATTGAACCTGCTTAGAGCATGTAAGGCTCATTTCTGCCAAATCTTCGCTTTATATTCCGATCCACGACGGGGTATCGATCACATCTTAGAGGCTAAAGCGAAAGAGCAACCGATAATCGATGTAAGAGACGAAGATGGCGCAAGGCATAAATTGTGGAGGATAAACGAACAAAAAACGATAGATAAAATAGTCCAAATAATCAAGGACAAAGCACTTTACATAGCCGATGGTCACCATCGATATGAAACTGCTCTCAACTTCAGAAATGAGATGAGGAAAAAATTTCCGGAATTAACAGAGGTTTACGACTATGTCATCATGATGCTCGTGAACATGGATGGTGAGGAACTAACGATTTTGCCCATCCATAGAGTGGTAAGAAATATAAAGGAACTTAATTTCCACAAGCTTCTACAAAAGATCGAGGAATTCTTTGATCTTCAAATACTGCAATTCAACCGAGCGAATGAAACGATTCAGAGAGAGAAATTCCTTGAAAAATTGAGGGAAAAGCGAAAGGATCGCACGTTTGGGATGTATTGGGGCGATAAATACTACCTGCTGACGGTACGTGAGGAAAAAACCATCGATGAGATATTGGGTCCCGGCCATTCAGCGGAATGGAAAAAATTAGATGTAATCACCCTTCACAATCTATTGTTCGGTCGTATATTGGGTCTTAAAAAAACATATCTTGAGGATAGCATCAAATACACCATCTATGAAGAAGAGGCAATTGAGTTCATAAATCGAGGAGAATATCAGATTGCATTCTTCCTCAATCCAACCAAAATTAACCAGATTAAGAAGATAGCCAACAACCGTGAAATAATGCCACAAAAGTCCACGTTCTTCTACCCAAAACTTCTTTCGGGTCTTGTTATGTACAAACTCGAATAAAAACAGCTCTACAGCTTCTTTCAGCAAAAGGGGGGTTAAAAAATGGAGTGCAAGCGGGAGGAAAATATGAATAATTGTACCTGTACCTACGAACCCTGTGAACGAAAGGGTATTTGCTGCGAATGTATAGCTTATCATAGGAAAAATCGACAGCTCCCAGGGTGTCTTTTCCCTTCGGACGTGGAAAGAACTTACGATAGATCCCTCGAGAGATTCCTTTCAGCCTTCAAGTAAAGAGATACCTTGGTCAAAGGCAGTGGATCACTTTCGTGGGTGTTAACACATAGTGCACCTTAATATCCTTCTCTTCCATTAGATGGGAAAATCCAAAACTATCTCCCTTACTCTGCGAAGGACGTGATATCACTCTCTTGGTCCTTCTGCATCAAATTCGCTCCGCTCACTCGTCCACTTCCTCAAAAACTCGTAGGCCTCCTCTTTCGTGGCGATGATGCCATCGAGCTTGGCTTCAAGCAAGGCATTTAAGGCTTCTCCAACGAGAGGACCCGGGGAAATATTGAGGAACTCCATGACTTCGTATCCATTAAGAGGCGGTCTGATCTTTGCGGATTCCTCCTTCGCCTCAAGCTCCTTGATTCTGTTCTCCAATTCCTCGAGCAAAGCCAGGGCTTCTTTGGTTCTCTTGGGATCCTTGCTTGTGCAATCCGCTTTTATCAATGCAAGCAGTTTCGGCAGTAATTCTCCGGCATCCCTGACAAATTTTCGAATCGCTTTATCCGTCCAACCTTGGCGATAGGTATAGGCCCGCATGTGCATCCTCACCAGTTTAACGACTTCCTCGACCTCCTTACCACGATATTTAAGCTGTTTAAGTCTTCTTTCAGCCATGTGAGCGCTTACGACATCGTGACCGTAGAAGGTGATCTTATCCTCAACTATCCTTTTGCACCTTGGTTTTCCGATATCATGCAACAAGGCGGCTAAACGGAGGGTTAAATCGGCTTCCACTCGACCAACAACCTGGAAAGTGTGCTCTAAAACATCCTTATGGTGATACTCCGGATCCAGAGCCATCTTCAAAGCCAACAATTCAGGGGCGATTTCCTCCATGAGACCCGTATCGACCATCAGTTGCAGAGCACTGGTGAGCTTGTTGCCCATGAGAATCTTCGAAAATTCATCCCTGATTCTCTCTCTAGAGACTATGGAGAGTTGAGAACGGTAAGTCATCATGGCCTCTTTGACTTCTGGGGCTACATGCATCTCCAGAGTAGCTACAAAGCGTACTGCTCTTAACATACGCAATGGGTCATCAAGAAAGCTTTGGCTGGGCGTGACGGGTGTCCTCAAAAGTTTTTTTCGCAAATCATCTTTGCCGCCGAAGGGGTCGATGAGCTCTCCTTGGGGCAATTCCAGAGCCATGGCATTGATGGTGAAATCACGACGGGAAAGATCGGTCATTATATCCGTGGAAAAACTAACCTTTGGGTGGCGGTCAGGTTCGGGATAAACCTCACGGCGCAGGGTGGTTATCTCAACTTTGATATCATTTTTAACCACGCCGACCGTGCCAAATTTCACCCCCACCAACCACATCCCATCAGCCCACTTTCTCACGATCTTGATGACCTCCTCTGGTGGAGCATCCGTGGCAAAATCAAAATCCTCATGAAATTCGCCGAGAAAAGCATCGCGCACACTTCCTCCGACCAGATACAGCTTTCTGTGAGCATGTCCAAAGAGGGAGCTCAATTCCTTAACAACTGGGTGTTGAAGAGCTGTAAGAATGTTACCCCCACTGAAAAATGCCTTATTTATGGCTCATCCCTCCTGCAAGATATTCTCGTTGCTCCGCTTCCAGGGACATATCAAAAGATTTGAGAACATCAATAATATAGAGCTCTACACAGTGATTCCGTCAAGCCTCCTTAAGCTAGCCTCAAACGCTTCATTCACCGCATCTTGAAATTCCTTAAGGGTTATAGGGCGGTTTAGGGGAGGATATTTGTGGGCCTGACCACAGGGTCGATATTGATCCATTACATTTACGTAGGTGTTGGGCGAAATTTCTTGGGCTAAAAATCTCATGATCTCCCTCGTTCCCGCCAGACCATCGGGAAGTACCAGATGCCGCACTAAAAGCCCCCGTTGGGCGATACCATCTTCATCCAATACCAGATCGCCCACTTGCCGGTGCATCTCGCGTAGAGCAGCTTTGGCAACCTCAGGATAATCCCTTGCCTTGGAAAATCTTTTAGCCACTGCAGGGTGGGCGTATTTAAAATCAGGCATGTAAATATCAAAGACACCATCCAAGAGTTTTAGGGTTTCGACGCGCTCGTAGCCACCGGAATTATAGACCAAGGAAACAGAGAGCCCTCCCTCGATGGCATGGGGTAAAGCCGCCAAAATCTGGGGAACTACATGAGTAGGTGTGACAAAGTTTATATTGTGGCAACCGATCTTCTGCAGATAGAGCATCATCTTAGTAAGTTCATCGATGCTAACCTCGGATCCCTCACCGAGGTGACTTATCTCATAGTTCTGGCAATAAACGCAAAGTAGGTTGCAAAATGTCAAAAAGATCGTCCCTGAACCGTGCCTTCCAACAAGGGGTCTCTCCTCGCCGAAATGCGGATGATAGCTGGAAACCATGGGTAATTTACCAACCTGGCAAACTCCCTTCTCACCAGCAAGTCTATTTACCCCGCACTGACGAGGGCAGATTTTGCACCCTTTTAAGATTTCGTAAGCCTTCTCGACCCTTTTTCTGAGTTCGTTGATTTCATGTAATTTTATGTAACTTGGGACGAACAAATTTCTTTTCTCCTATAAAAATCTTTTCCACCTGCCGGCAGGCGGGCTTTGCAAAAGTTCAAAGAAGAGCAATTACAATGGTAGCAATTAAAATTCGATATCCGGGACGATATCCCCGTAATATATCCCTGAGGGTAGAACCTCTATTCTTTTTGGCTCACGCACATCTTGCTCTAAGGCATCGTATACGATTTTCAATCTGTCAGTTAATTCAATATCTCTATCCCTCAAGTATTCAGGCGAGATATAAAGCTCAAAAAAGAATGAATCACCCTTCGAAGAGGAGATATAAAAGAAGGAAGGATTTTGTGTTCCTAATTCAGAGAGTTTACAAATCTCAACCTTAAACTCCGTTCCGCCTCTGGAACGGTATGCGAACTTTCTTTTGCTAGCCTCAACCCATTTTTCCAGATCTCTTTTGGGGATGCGATACTCCCCACCAACCTTAAGAGCTCGTATCTTTCCTCGCGTGCAATAAGTCCTAACGGTCTCCGGTTTAAGATTCAAAAGGGTCGCCACTTGGTTTACGGTGTAAACCTTATCGCTCATCAATTCACCTCCTGGTATAATGATTACAGCCTTTCACAAAATTCGTTCCAGGCTATTGATTACACAGATCTTTAAAATGATTACACCGATTTATCAAGGTAGTTTAATCTTGTTAAAAGCTAATTTAAGTAATCTGTGTAATCTGCTTTTTAATCAGTGTAATCAGACATCCTGATCTTTATAGGATGCCTCAATAATTGAAGTCTAACATATTATCGCCAGGACATGAATTTTTATACCTCATCTCCCATGGTAGAACAATTTCTCAATATCCAATGGCCGGGGTTTAGTTTTCCCGTCTTCTGCTTAATTCGTGGAATGTAAGCCACATCCCGAGAGCTAACTCCGCAGCAGCCAAAGCCCGCACAAGACCGGGCGAGGCACTCAAATTGTCCAGAAGGTCATTGTAGTCTGCAGGGGCCCAGTCAAATTTCCAAAGCTTAAGATAGCTTTTAGGAGTTATGAGGCAAACGAGTCCTTCACCACACATTGCCAGCCCCAGTATCAACAATAATTTTCTCATCTTCATCCCAACTCATTTTCTCACTATACGATAACCCTGGCAATTTGCTATGTCAAACGGAGGAATCAAAAACAAACTATATAGGCTTGAGCAATAAAATTAGGGGAGATCATCCTTCTGACGACCTCCCCTGAACCAATCTTTCAAACAATCGACTATGGACTATCGTCCATCGACTGCCTATTTGCACCCTCAAAACTACATAGCGGTCATCGAGTAAAAGTCAAGTCCTCGACCTATTAGTACCACTCGGCTCAACCCATTGCTGGGCTTACACCTGTGGCCTATCAACCAGGTAGTCTACCTGGGGTCTTACTCCTAAGGATGGGAGACCTAATCTTGGAGTAGGCTTCGCGCTTAGATGCCTTCAGCGCTTATCCCTTCCGAACATAGCTACCCAGCGATGCCCTTGGCAGAACAACTGGTACACCAGAGGTCCGTTCGTCCCGGTCCTCTCGTACTGGGGACGACTCTCCTCAAGTCTCCTGCGCCCGCAACGGATAGGGACCGAACTGTCTCACGACGTTCTAAACCCAGCTCGCGTACCGCTTTAATCGGCGAACAGCCGAACCCTTGGGACCTTATCCAGCCCCAGGATGCGATGGGCCGACATCGAGGTGCCAAACCTCCCCGTCGATGTGGACTCTTGGGGGAGATGAGCCTGTTATCCCCGGAGTACCTTTTATCCGTTGAGCGACGGCCATTCCACGCTGAGCCGCCGGATCACTAGGTCCGACTTTCGTCCCTGCTCCCCATGTACGGGTCGCAGTCAGGCTCCCTTCTGCCCTTACACTCAACGCGCGATTGCCGACCGCGCTGAGGGAACCTTTGAGCACCTCCGTTACCATTTGGGAGGCGACCGCCCCAGTCAAACTGCCCACCTGACACTGTCCCCAAACAGGATAACTGTTGGGGTTAGAACCCCACTACGACAAGGGTGGTATCTCAAGGGCGGCTCCACCCCGACTGGCGTCGGGGCTTCACTGCCTCCCACCTATCCTGCACATGACGCAGCAAAGTCCAATGTCAAGCTACAGTAAAGGTTCACGGGGTCTTTCCGTCCAGTTGCGGGTAACTCGCATCTTCACGAGTAGTACAATTTCGCCGAGCCCCTCGTCGAGACAGCGCCCAAGTCGTTACGCCTTTCGTGCAGGTCGGAACTTCACATTGCTCCCCTGTTACCAGAGGTGTAGACTATACCTTTATCTTGGTTCGGGGGTATTTCTTCTTGCCTGAAGTGTTCATTTCTGATGCAAGTTCAGCAATCTTATTAAAGCCCTTTGGCATCAGATGCTCTTTCCTACTCATCATCCGGCATATCTCCGCAAATATCTCAAAATCATGTCGTTTGCTAGAGATAAGCGGATATCGCTCAAAATGCGGAATGATCTTTGCTAATAGTTCCCGAATGCTTCTGACTTCATATTTTAGCGTCTTATCTGACCTGTCAGGTCTAATTGTTCCACAACCAAACTGGCTTTTAAACAACCCTAAAATCTCAGCGCGGTCATGATTCTGACTCACAGAAAAGCTAGATCTAATGTCCCAACCTAAAGCATGACGTTTGCTTCGATTAAAGGTTACACAAAAGCATCCTTCACCATCAGCGTAGCCGGAAAGATAAGATACAATGTCCATCTCAAACCCCCAAACTCAGATACCGGCGTGTTATAGCAACTTTAGATTTGCCGATTGGCAGTAGTTGCTATCTCCCCCGATTTTATCAGAGGTCAGTCGTTACGGGGCTAATCCCAACTTAATTGGGACAGCTTCCCTCGGTATTACCCTCACCTTATTACAATGCGATAGGGCTTCACCGATATGAGCCGGTTTTGCTTATGGAATCTCTTCCATAAGGGGCAAGTTAGAACTTACCCGACAAGGAATTTCGCTACCTTAGGACCGTTATAGTTACGGCCGCCGTTTACCGGGGCTTAGGTTTAGAGCTTCTCTCCCGACAAAGTCGGGAGATAACCCGTCCCCTTAACCTTCCGGCACCGGGCAGGCGTCAGCCCCTATACTTCGCCTCGCGGCTTAGCAGAGACCTGTGTTTTTAGTAAACAGTCGCCTGGGCTGTTTCTCTGCAACCTCTTCACGCTCCCCCCGTGAGGAGTTCACGCTAATGAGGCACCCCTTCTCCCAAAGTTACGGGGTCATTTTGCCGAGTTCCTTAACGAGGGTTTGCTCGATCGCCTGAGTATCCTCTACCCGCCTACCTGCGTCGGTTTACGGTACGGGCACCAAGTCGCTTGCTAGAGGTTTTTCTCGGCAGTGTGGGATCAGTCACTTCGCCTAAATTGGCTCGTCATCACACCTTAGGGTTAATACGAGGACGGATTTGCCTATCCTCGCCCCCTACGTGCTTAAACGCGGACGACCAACGCCGCGATGGCCTACCCTTCTGCGTCACCCCATCGCTTCACCCCGAAGGGAACGCGACCTGGTGGCGCTGGAATATCAACCAGCTGTCCATCGCCTACGCCTTTCGGCCTCGGCTTAGGTCCCGGCTAACCCTGGGCGGATTAACCTTCCCCAGGAAACCTTAGGCTTACGGCGTCCCGATTTCTCATCGGGATCTCGCTACTTATACCGGCATTCTCTCTTCCCTACAGTCCACCAAGCCTTGCGACTCAACTTCGTCCCGCAGGGAATGCTCCCCTACCGCGCCCTTCGTTCTCACTTCTAAACTCACCTTCACAAAGCTTATCCCCTTGGATTCGCTTCACAAAGCTTATCCCCTTGGATTCGCTTCACAAAGCTTATCCCCTTGGGATAATTTGGTGTTCGAAACGATTCCATCGTTTCTCACACGAAATTTAACGGAATATTGAATCAACAAGTGAGAACGAAGTTCGCCCACAGCTTCGGTGATGAGCTTAAGCCCCGTTAAATTTTCGGCGCAGAATCGCTTGACCAGTGAGCTATTACGCACTCTTTAAAGGATAGCTGCTTCTAAGCCAACCTCCTGGCTGTCTCGGCGATTCCACATCCTTCTCCACTTAGCTCACACTTTGGGACCTTAGCTGGTGGTCTGGGCTGTTCCCCTTTTGACCATGAAGCTTATCCCCCACAGTCTGACTCCCAAGCTCTCAAGCTTTGGTATTCGGAGTTTGGCTGGGTTTGGTAACCTGTTAGGGCCCCTAGCCCAACCAGTGCTCTACCCCCAAAGCTAAACACCTGAGGCTAGCCCTAAAGCTATTTCGGGGAGAACCAGCTATCACTGAGTTTGATTAGCCTTTCACCCCTATCCACAGCTCATCCCCTGGTTTTTCAACACCAGTGGGTCCGGGCCTCCATCCCGTTTTACTGAGACTTCACCCTGGCCATGGATAGATCACTCAGCTTCGGGTCTACGACACGCAACTAAACGCCCTATTAGGACTCGCTTTCGCTACGACTCCGGCCGATTCATCGGCCTTAACCTCGCTACGCACCGTAACTCGCCGGTTCATTCTACAAAAGGCACGCCGTCACCATATCGGCACCCAAAAGGATAACCGATAGAGGGCTCCGACTGCTTGTAAGCACATGGTTTCAGGTTCTATTTCACTCCCCTCAACGGGGTTCTTTTCATCTTTCCCTCACGGTACTAGTCCACTATCGGTCGCTGGGGAGTATTTAGCCTTAACCCGTGGTCGGGCCAGATTCCCACAGGATTTCCCGTGTCCCGTGGTACTCAGGAAACTACCGGGAGACTTAAGGATTTCGTCTACGGGGCTTTCACCCTCTCTGGCGGACTTTTCCAAGCCCTTCGACTACCCTTAAGTTTTTTAACTCCCTGGCACTTCTGCAGCAGCGCCTGGTAGCTCCTACAACCCCAGTTGGGCAGCACCTGCAGGTTTAACACCCAACTGGTTTGGGCTGTTCCCTTTTCGCTCGCCACTACTCAGGGAATCGCACTCGCTTTCTTTTCCTCGGGGTACTAAGATGTTTCAGTTCCCCCGGTTGTCCTCCACACCCTATGTATTCAGATGTGGATAGCTCCGGTTTAGCAGAGCTGGGTTTCCCCATTCGGAGACCCCCGGATCAAAGGCTGTTTGCGCCTCCCCGAGGCTTATCGCAGCTTACCACGTCCTTTATCGATCCCAGCACCAAGACATCCACCATATGCCCTTAGTAACTTGACCTATGGATACTCGACTTCCGCTATGTAGTTTTCAAGGTGCAAAAAAGCCAGCGAAGCTGGCCTATAACCGCTTTCCTGTTAAACTTCGCTTAATCCAAATTAACTAAATGAATTTTAACTTCCTGATCAAATCCTCTTGGCTCCCATTTAGTTGATCTCTCAAAACTGAACAGTGTGCCGTATTTTTCATACTCCTTAGAAAGGAGGTGATCCAGCCGCACGTTCCCGTACGGCTACCTTGTTACGACTTCACCCCCCTTACCCTCCACACCTTCGGCGCCTCCCTCCCCCCGACAAGTCGGAGGGTTGAGTCAGCGACTTCGGGTGCAAACGACTCGGGTGGTGTGACGGGCGGTGTGTACAAGGCCCGGGAACGCATTCACCGCGGCATTGCTGATCCGCGATTACTAGCGACTCCGCCTTCATGAGGTCGAGTTGCAGACCTCAATCCGAACTGAGACCGGTTTTATGGGATTCGCTCCGGATTACCCCATCGCAGCCCATTGTACCGGCCATTGTAGCACGTGTGCAGCCCAGAGCATAAGGGGCATGATGACTTGACGTCATCCCCACCTTCCTCCCCGTTGACCGGGGCAGTCTCCCATGAGTCCCCAACTTAATGCTGGCAACATGGGAAAGGGGTTGCGCTCGTTGCGGGACTTAACCCAACACCTCACGGCACGAGCTGACGACAGCCATGCACCACCTGTGCTGGCTCCCCTTTCGGGGTCGCTCCCCTTTCGGATCACTACCACCAGCATGTCAAGCCCTGGTAAGGTTCTTCGCGTTGCTTCGAATTGAGCCACATGCTCCGCCGCTTGTGCGGGCCCCCGTCAATTCCTTTGAGTTTCAACCTTGCGGTCATACTCCCCAGGCGGGGCACTTAATGTGTTAACTTCGGCACAGACCCTTAGAGAATCTACACCTAGTGCCCAACGTTTACGGCTAGGACTACCAGGGTATCTAATCCTGTTTGCTCCCCTAGCTTTCGCACCTCAGTGTCAGTCACAGCCCAGAGAGCCGCCTTCGCCACAGGTGTTCCTCCCGATATCTGCGCATTTCACCGCTACACCGGGAATTCCACTCTCCTCTGCTGGACTCTAGCCTACCAGTTTCAGATGCAAGCCTTGAGTTGAGCCCAAGGTTTTCACACCCGACTTGGTAGACCACCCACGTGCCCTTTACGCCCAGTAAATCCGGACAACGCTTGCCCCCTACGTATTACCGCGGCTGCTGGCACGTAGTTAGCCGGGGCTTCCTCTGGAGGTACCGTCAGCCCCGATAAATCGGGACCTTCGTCCCTCCTGACAGGAGTTTACAACCCGAAGGCCTTCTTCCTCCACACGGCGTCGCTGCGTCACCCTTTCGGGCATTGCGCAAGATTCCCCACTGCTGCCTCCCGTAGGAGTCTGGGCCGTGTCTCAGTCCCAGTGTGGCCGAACACCCTCTCAGGCCGGCTACCCGTCGTAGCCTTGGTGAGCCTTTACCTCACCAACTAGCTGATAGGACGCGGGCTCCTCTCGATGCAGAACCCTAACGGGAACCTTTCCTTACTCCCCATGCGAGAAGTAAAATTATCCGGTATTAGCTCCTCTTTCAAGGAGTTATCCCAGTCTTCGAGGTAGATTGCCCACGCATTACTCACCCATTCGCCACTATCCTTTCTTCGAGATCTAACCTCCAAAGAAGGTCTGACCCATGAAGAAAAGACCGCTCGACTTGCATGTGTTAGGCACGCCGCCAGCGTTCATCCTGAGCCAGGATCAAACTCTCCATTGAAACTTTTAGCTCTCAGCCATCACTTTCACCGATGGCCAATCGCTTAATTCCTTGCTAACCCAGGGCACACTGTTCAGTTTTCAAAGATCAACCATTAAGGTATTTAACATATTAAAAACTTTACTGTCAAGCTCGACTTGAAAAAAATGTCGCTGAACATTTTTCAGCGACAAGTTGACAATCTGCTTTTGTCCAGATTGAAGATCACTTACCTATGGACTTGTCGCCTCCAGTTCGTATAAACTTTTCAAATCTCACACCCGCACATCCAGTGCTCACACCAATATGATAATAGCACCTGCCATAATTATTTGTCAACTTAATTTGAGTCTAGCAAATTTCCTCTTCCCCACCTGCAAAATATATCCATCTCTTAATTTCGATGTCAATATCCAGAGACTGGATAACCTTCCCATTTAACTTGACCCCACCCTGTTGTATAAGACGCCTCGCCTCACTGCTTGTTTTGGCAAATCCAACTGAGGTTAGGAGCCTCACTATCCAAATCTTTTTATCCTTCAAAAGCTCTCTGGATACCAAAACATCAGGTATCTGGGATGGCAACCCCTCCTCTTTAAAAATGGTGTCGAATTCTCTTTCGGCCCACACTGCAGCCGAATGACCGTGGTATAGTGTGACGACCTCTCGCGCCAATCGACGTTTAGCCTTAGCGGGGTGGAGTGTCCCTTGCTCTAAACCCTGGTTTATCTCCTCTACCTCACCATTTAATAGATCGGTTGTGAGATAAAAATACTTTATCATTAACTCGTCGGGGATGGACATAATCTTTCCGAACATCTCTTCAGGAGGATCGGTCAAACCCACGTGATTTCCCAAACTTTTACTCATCTTTTGCTTTCCATCAATTCCCTCCAAAATGGGCATAGTTATTACGACCTGTGGTTCCTGCCCGGACTCCCGCTGAAGATCTCTACCTGCAAGCATATTAAATATTTGATCGGTCCCCCCGATTTCTATATCGGCATGGAGAACTATTGAATCATAGGCTTGCATCACAGGATAAAGAAACTCGTGAAGCCCGATGGGAAAACCCT
>DDKQ01000022.1:14093-15325 GCA_002339355.1 Candidatus Subteraquimicrobium carltonvillense
AGAGTTTTAATATCTCCTCAAAAGTCATTTTGCCAAACCAACGACTATTGTAATCTATCACCGTTCGCGCCCTATCCAATATCTTAAAGGCTTGATCCGTGTAGGTCTTCGCGTTTTTTCTCACCTGTTCGGCACCGAGTTGTGGTCTTGTCACAGACCTCTCTGAGGGATCTCCAATCCGAGCTGTGAAGTCCCCAATCAGCAATACCACCCTATGACCCAGCTCTTGAAAAGTCTTAAGTTTTCGAAGGATTACGGCGTGACCCAAATGAAGATCGGGTGAAGTTGGATCCACTCCAAACTTGACGGTGAGAGGAGTTTTCTCCTTTAAAGAGCGGGTCAATTTCGCCCTCAGATCCTCCAGAGGCAAGATTTCCTCGGTACCCCGTGTAATTATCCCCAGTTGATCATCAACTTGCTCCATCTCTCCTCACCTTGCATAAGTCTACCATGCTTTTTCCAAATCTGTCTACGAACCAAAAAATCCAAATCCAAAATTTGCGTTTTGCATTTCTGGTGAGGTACTTCGGTAAAAGGTAAATGAATATGGGAAAATACCTGTGAGAATTACGCTGGAGCTCATTATGATATAATTCTTTCAGAAAATTTAAAGATTCAAACTAGGCGGAGATTCCAGTGTCGAGAGCAAGGAGACGAAGAATAGTCAGGAAAAGGAGGGGTCGATTCTTAAGGATTATAAGCCTAGGAGTCTTTTTCGCCTTTCTCACCTTCTTTCTGGCTGCAGCAGGGATTTTAGCAAGCTGCGCCAAAGATCTCCCCAGACTGGAAAGTCAAACAGCCCCTGAAGCCGCCCAAACCTCCAAAATGTATGCTACCGACGGTTCCCTGATAGCAAGCCTTTACGCCGAACAAAATAGGGTCATCGTTCCCCTAAGCGAAATACCCAAGAGCATTCAAGATGCCGTGATAGCCATAGAAGATCAGAGATTTTACAAGCATAAGGGGGTGGATTTTGAAGCAATAGCCCGAGCTGTAATCATAAATCTTAAAAGAGGAAAAATAGTAGAAGGAGCAAGTACAATAACTCAACAATACGTCAAAAATACCTTCATCACTCCCGAAAAAACGTTGAGAAGGAAGATAAAAGAGGCAGTTTTGGCCTATCAGGTAGAGAAAAAGTATTCAAAGAAAATCATCTTGGAAAAGTATCTGAATACCATCTACTTCGGGCATGGTTGTTATGGAATAGAGACCACCGCGGAAACATTCTT
>DDKQ01000037.1:0-15068 GCA_002339355.1 Candidatus Subteraquimicrobium carltonvillense
GTTCCAGTTCTTGGGGTATTACTTTTTTTTTAAATTTATCCCTAAACTGTACTTACTCTAGTAAAGGAGGGTGAGTGTTTGATATCCTTGATAGTGGGATTTCCTAAACGTTTCCTATTTCAACCATTTTGATTTTTAAATTTTGAATTAAAGAGACTGGTTTTGGATTCATGATCCACGTGTGGAGTTAAGTGCCATGATAAAGGTCGGCTGCTGCGGTTTTCCCGTTAAAAAAGAAAGGTATTTCGAGCACTTTGATGTGATAGAAATCCAAAGGACCTTTTATAATTTACCGAAAATTGAGACCGTTTTAAAATGGCGGGGTGAAGCTCCAAATGGTTTTGAATTCACCCTGAAAGCTTGGCAGTTAATAACGCATTCCCCGAAGAGCCCTACCTATAAAAAAGCCGGCCTACAAGTATCCGAAGAGTGCGGGGGAAAATATGGCTTTTTTAGACCCACGGGGGAAGTTTTTGAAGCTTGGAGAAGGACAAGGGAGATAGGAAGAGCCCTGAGTGCAAGAATCATCCTCTTCCAGTGCCCCGCGAGCTTCAAACCCACGACCGAAAATATTAAGAACCTTAAGAATTTCTTCAAAACTATCGACCGTGATGATTTCCTTATGGTTTGGGAACCCCGAGGGAAATGGGATGATCAGGATATCATCGCCCTTTGCCGCGAATTGAATTTGATCCACTGCGTGGATCCCTTTGAAGGAGAGTCACTCCATGGAGAAATAAAATACTTCCGACTCCATGGAGGTCCCGGTTACAGACATAAGTATTCTAAAGAAGAACTTCTGTGGCTAAAGGAAAAATGCAGTGGGCACAAGGTGACCTACTGCATGTTCAACAATATCGTCATGTTCGACGACGCTTTAAGGTTTAAGGAAATATTGACTGTTTAATCCCTTTTCCTTAAAAGGATACCCCCCGCTGAGATTAAAACCAAAAGGAAAAGCAGGAATGAAATTGCCCACCATCGGATATATCTTGATTTTGCCCGTATTTCTTTTCCCTTGAAGGGATTTATATCCCAGATAGCAGTTTCGCCTTCAATTTCATTGGTATTTGCTTTAATAATTTTCCCGGGCATGTTCAGCTTATACACAACCGAGCATGCCCCGATCATTTCCAGTTGTTCGAGTTCAGTTGCCTCTAAGGGTGGAATTTTTTCCTGGAAATCGTAGAGGGCCAGGAATATTGAATCTTTTTTGGTCAATTTTACGTTGGTTGAAATGTCCCTGACCGCGCTGAGCTTTTTATTTATCCTGTTCAGTTCATCGATGTCTTTAAAATAGAAACTGACTTCATAGTGAACTTTACCCTTTTTTGTGTAGATTCTTAATTTCCCCTCCTTTGGTAGATTTTTCTTTAATTCCTCTTTTAAACTCGGTTTTCCAGACCTTTTTGCTGCGGACTCCAGCATTCGTGCGAAACTACTTTCCAAGGCGATATCCTGAATTCGCCTTCCCGAACCATCTGAATTAATCTTCGTCTCGAAGGTAAACGTAATACAACCGGAGAGGATGAGAGAGAAGACAGAAACTGCGATTAAGGTAGCAACTTCCTTCTTTACCCCAGAGAATCCTTTTATCTTCACCGCATTGCCTCCCATCGTTTACTCTCTTTTTCTCCTTTTTCCCTTTATTTCCTCCTTGGATAATAAATGTCAGGATTTGAGTTTTAAGGTGTATAATTATGTAGAGGAATCTCTCCTTGCTTGGAGAATTCAGTATTTGCCTTTGAAAGAGGAGGAGAAATATCTTGAAGGACGAGTACCTTCGCCGCCTTTCGGCCGTTGATGAATTGCTACAATTGTCGCCAATTCAAGATCTGATGAAAAACTATCCCCGCTCAGTAGTTGTAGAAGCTATCCGCGCGGTATTACAGGAACTTAGGCAGACAATACTCTCAAGTAAGGATCCCGTGGAGCTCGAGAATTTGCAGCTTAAGCCGGAGGATTTGGTTCCTTTAATCACCAAATTGGTGAAAGAGGTCATGCATCCTCATTTGAGGAAGGTGATCAACGCTACGGGAGTGGTTATCCATACAAATCTCGGCAGGTCCATTCTTGCTCCTGAAGCTGTGGATGCTCTCGTCAACGTGGCGAAGAACTACTCCAATCTGGAGTTCAATCTGAAAAAGGGCGAGCGAGGCTCCCGCTATGAGCATGTAGAGGACATTTTAAGTACGCTCACCAGAGCGGAGGCGGGTATGGTAGTCAACAATAATGCGGGTGCCGTACTTTTAGCCCTAAATACATTGGCCTGTGGCAAAGAGGTTATCGTCTCCCGAGGAGAGTTGGTTGAAATAGGCGGAGCCTTTAGGATACCCGATGTTATGCGTCAAAGTGGAGCCACCTTGATTGAAGTGGGAACGACGAATAAGACTTATATCCATGATTATGAAAGAGCCATAACTCCGGAAACAGCCCTTTTGCTCAAGGTGCACACCAGCAATTTCAGGGTGGTTGGATTCGTCGCTGAAGTTAGTCTCGAAGAATTGGTAGCCCTGGGCAAAGGCCATAATATCCCAGTGATGGAGGACTTGGGAAGCGGCGTTTTTGTGGAACTCTCACAATATGGACTCTCCCATGAGCCTACAGTTCAAGAGTGCATTAAGGCGGGAGCCGATGTGGTAACTTTCAGCGGTGACAAGCTCCTTGGAGCACCCCAAGCCGGAATAATCCTGGGGAAGAAAGAGTTCATCTCCAAAATGAAGAAG
Source organism: Candidatus Subteraquimicrobium carltonvillense (assembly GCA_002339355.1). Taxonomy (GTDB): domain Bacteria; phylum Actinomycetota; class Aquicultoria; order Subteraquimicrobiales; family Subteraquimicrobiaceae; genus Subteraquimicrobium; species Subteraquimicrobium carltonvillense. The sequence continues at coordinate 2,727 of DDKQ01000037.1, forward strand.
AATCCACTGACTAGAGCTCTCAGGGTGGATAAACTCACCCTGGCTGGTTTGGAGTCCACTTTGAAGATTTATCTTGATCCAGCAGAAGCGGCGGAAAAGATTCCAACCTTGGCCATGATCCTCGCTTCGCCCTCTGAACTTGAGCGAAGGGCTCGGAAATTGGCCGAAAAATTGAGGCAAAGAGTTGGTGCAGCCTTCAATATCGAAGTTCAGGGAGAGATATCCAAGGTCGGTGGAGGAGCACTTCCCCTGGAGGAGCTCCCCACATGGGTGGTGGCAATAACCTCTAAGAAATTTCCCACAGCTGATTTGGAGGATAAACTTCGGCGATTGGAACCTCCCATCGTGGCTCGTGTAAAGGAAGATAAAGTCCTTCTTGATATGCGCACCATTCGACTCCAGGAAATCGGAGAAATAGTGGATGCCTTTGCTTCTATCGGTCGGGAGTCCGTTAGCAGGTAGTTGATAGAAATAAAATCTTTACACTCCCGACTACCCACTGACAAACTCTCAACTAAAAGGGTGGGCTTCTTGAAGCACATAATAATCGGAACTGCAGGACATATAGATCACGGGAAAACGACATTGGTTAAAGCCCTTACCGGTGTGGATACCGACCGGTTAAAGGAGGAGAAAAAACGGGGAATCTCCATAGACCTGGGTTTTGCCGAATTTAAATTACCCAGCGGTCAAGTGGCAGGGGTCGTTGACGTCCCAGGTCATGAGCGCTTTGTGAAGAATATGCTCGCCGGTGCCACGGGTATGGATTTAGTACTCCTCGTGGTAGCCGCAGATGATGGGGTAATGCCTCAAACCGAAGAGCACCTGGCAATCGCCAATCTTTTGGGCGTGAAGAAAGCCATAGTGGCCTTAGCGAAAGTGGATTTGGTGGAAGAAGAATGGCTGGAAATCGTGGAGGAGGATATCAAATCCCTGCTTAAAGGGACCACGTTTGAAGATGCCCCTATCATTCGTGTATCCCCTGTAACTGGATTTGGTTTAGAAAAATTGCTGCATGAAATGGGTAAGATTGCAGGCGAGGTTGCCCCAAAGAATACAGACTCTCCCTATCGACTTCCCATAGATAGAGCCTTCAGCCTAAAGGGTGTTGGTACCGTGGTCACGGGAACTTTATGGTCCGGCGAAATCTCCCTCGATGAACAGGTTGTAATTCTCCCTAAGGGCCTATCTTCAAGGGTAAGAAGCATCCAGGTTCACGGTCACAACGTGGGAAAAGCCTATGCTGGGCAACGTGTAGCTCTGAATCTCGTGGGTGTGGAAGTGGGTGAACTTAAGCGCGGGGATGTCATCCTTCCACCGGGTTATCTTTCTCTCTCACGCAGATTTGATGCCAAACTCTATCTCTTGCCTGGGTGGTCAAAACCCCTTAAAAACGGGACTCGGGTTAGGGTTCATCACGGGACGCAGGAGGTCATGGGAAGGATTATGTTGTTGGGTAAGGATGAGCTTCTCTCCGGGGAAGTTGGCTACGCTCAATTACGTCTTGAAGGACCCATGGTTCCCAAAAGAGGTGATAGATTCATCATTCGTAGCTATTCTCCTATCCATACAATCGGAGGGGGACAGATTTTAGATAGCCACCCGCAAAAGCATAAACGTTTTCACACTGAGCTTTTGGAACAAATGAAGCTTCTAGAAGAGGGTAAATCCATGGAACTCGTGAGACTAGCTTTGAGAGAGGCAAAAATCCCTCTTTCTCCAAGTGAGATAGCAAATCGCTTTGAGCTCCTTGGGAGTGAGGTGGGACCGTGCCTGAGCTCGTTGGTTCAAAAAGGTGAAATTGAGATTCTTCCCAGCGAAGGAGAAAAATTCTATATTCCTTCTTCCGAGTATCACAGGTCAAAGGAAAGGATATTAAATTATTTGGAAGAGTATCTCCGGGAAAATCCCTTTAGTTTTGGGGTCAAGAAGGAGATGGTAAGAGCTCAAATCCTCGCACATCTTCCTTTAAAGATGGCGAATGTGCTCTTTAACAAGCTTATCTCCAGCGGATCCATAGTTCAAGAAGGGGATATTCTAAGACATCCCGAAAAAGATTTTGAGCTTACAGCTGAGCAAAAGAAGCTGTACGATAGAGTATATCACTTCCTATCAAAGCAGAAGTTTGCTCCTCCTGGATTAAAGGAATTGAGCGAAAGCACCTGTATCGGGATGGAGGAATTAAAGGCTTTATTGGAGAGACTATCCTCCGAAGGCAAGGTTGTAAAGGTGAGATACGATATGTATTTTTCAAGGGAAGCAGTCGAGGAGGCCAAGGAGAGAATCATCGTCTTTTTAAGGGAGAAAGAGAATATAACCCCCGCTGAGTTCAAGACGCTCTTGGGGACCACACGTAAATATGCCTTACCACTTCTGGAATATTTTGATACACTAAAGATTACGAGGAGGGTTGGAGATTATCGAGTCCTCCAATAAGTTGGGAGTTTGTTAGTTGGTGCTACTGACCCCCAACTCCTCACTACCGGCTACATGGGGGTGGATCGGTCCTGGTGGGCCGCCTGGTCTTCAAAACCACGGTGGGGCGGAAAACCGTCCCGGGTGGGTTCGATTCCCACACACTCCCGCCATATGTTTGAATAATCTCCTACATGAAGTTGAAGATTATTCAGAGATGTAGATTGTTGGGAATCGAACCAAAGGGGTTTTTAAGGGGAAAGAATTTCCCCTTAATCATACGTAAGGAAGGGGAAGTTATTCGAGGGGAAACGCTGGGTTTCCCCTCGAAGGAGCGAGCTTGCGAGCGACGTTCGATTCCCACACACTCCCGCCAAAATTCTCTTAAGACTAAATAGCGTGCCAAATGGGTAAGATTATAATGTCATAATTTATAATGTTATAATGTGGTGCCGGCTCCTTCATCTGGTGCCCCTCCGGTGAAGGGAGCCGGCACCTTTAGTCTAACAACTGTTGATTAAAAACTCAACAATTTCCTAACGTCCTTTTTGCAGGAATTTACGGATTTTTGTCGAATATATTACTATCAAAATATACCGACCTGCTCATAAAAAATGAGGGGTCGGTTTTTTTGTTTTCTAGAAGTGGAGATGAAGAGGGAACAAAGATTGGGCGGACGGGCCAGAGAAAGGGGGATATAAAGAAGGATGAAGATCGCACAAATCGCACCACCTTGGTATCCCATCCCACCAGCGGGATACGGTGGAATTGAGCTCGTGGTGAGCTTGCTTACGGAGGGATTGCTTAAGCGGGGGCACGATGTAACTCTGTTTGCCTCCGGTGATTCATCAACGGAAGCCGAATTGGTCTCGGTATTTGAATTTGCTCCCACCAGGGAAATCGGTCAAGTTTACCCCGATCTTCTTCACGTTCTCAATGCTTACGAGAGGGCAAGTGAATTCGACATCATCCACGATCATAGTGGGATGATTGGTCCAGCTCTCGGCTCTTTTTGCTCTACGCCAGTCCTGCATACCTTGCATGGACCGGCAACGGAAAGAGCTAAATACTTATATAGTAGGCTTAAAGACAAGATTTACTTTAATGCCATATCCGAATATCAGCGCAAGTGTTTTGGGAACTTAAACTTCGTTGCCACCATCTATAATGCCATCGATATTCACGCTTATCCCTTTTCTCCACGGAAGGACAATTATTTGCTATTTCTTGGAAGGATGAGCCCAGAGAAGGGAGCCCATCTTGCAGTCGAAGTTGCAAACCGCCTCAAAAAGAAATTGGTCTTGGTGACGAAGATGGCTGAGGAGCGTGAAAAGCGATACTATAAGACCCAGGTTGAACCCCTGCTCTCAGAAAATATAGAGATATTAGGTGAAGTGGATTTGAAGACCAAAGCTGAACTTTATATGAATGCGGAATGTACATTATTTCCTATCCAATGGCCGGAACCCTTCGGTCTGGTGATGGTCGAGTCGATGGCCACCGGAACTCCCGTAGTTGCTTTAAGGAACGGTTCCACACCTAAAGTTATCGTCCACAAAAAGACCGGTTTTATAGTTGATTCCATGGAAGAAATGGTAAAAGCTGTTGCCAAGGTGGAAGAGATCGATCCCAAGATGTGCCGCAAACATGTGGAGGAAAGATTCTCGGCGGAAAGGATGGTTGGCGATTACGAAAAGACGTATCAAAGGATACTGGGTTTTACGATGATGCAAGATACGGACACCTATTATTTCCAACACCTCTGTTAAAAATCTTACAAAATATTATACCCTGGACATAATTCCAGAAGGTAAGTTTGCAACCTTAAGTCCTAAATCCTAAATTCGAAATCCTAAATCCTAAATCCTAAACAAATCCAAAACTAAATGCTCTTTTCAAAAATTGAACTGAAGATTTTCATCATATTTCATTTCGTTTTTGGCAAAAAGGGCTGCCTCAGCATTTATGTCTAACCTGTTTTATATATTTATACATGGGTCGTAGTTTCAGAATTTGCTCTTACGTACGATTATCTAAAGATAGAAGAATATTCGGGATTGATGACCCACTTATTTACTATTTGTAAAGTATGCTAAAAAATTTAAAGTTCAAAGAGACATTTGCCGATAAAAATAGAGAAGAAACTGTACAAATAGTGAGGAGCATCAAATGTATTACGACAATGAAATTGGTCTTCGCTTGAGGAATGTTCGAGAGAGCAAAAGATTAAGCCGCAAAGATGTGGAGAAATTAACCGGCGGCGAGTTCAAAGAGTCGATCCTAGCAATGTACGAAAGTGGCAGGAGAAGGATTTGTGCTTCGCGTTTAAAAAGAATCGCGGATTTTTACGGTGTGCCAGTCTCCTTCTTGCTTGGTGAGACTTTCACATTCCAGCCTTCCCAAAGTTACGACATTGAAGCCATGCTCATGTCCGATCCCAAGTATTCAGAGGAGGAAAGAGAGCTCCTCCTTCACGTAATCGAGATAATAAAGGCGAAGAGACGAGCGGAGGGGAAAGAATAGATGGAAAGGTGATCACCATTGATTATCTATGCCCATTGGTATTTGAGGCAGCGAGCGGAAGATTTGGTGAAGAAATTTGGTTTTAGGAATCCACCCGTAGACCTATACAACGTCGCATGCTCTCTGGGCATAGAAATAATAGAGTTATCCCTTCCTACCTGGTTCTTTGGAGCTCTTCTGAACATTAAAGGTGATTATTACATCATTCTCAATAAGTTAATGCCCCAGAGTCGTAAAAATTTCACCATCGCTCACGAGATTGCCCATTATCAACTTCACGGTGGGGAAATCTGTTCAATGAAGAATAGCAAAAGAGATTATTTTCACCGTGAAGCCGATATTTTCGCCGCTGAGCTTTGTATGCCCTCGTTCATGGTCATAAGGGAGGCTCATAACTGGGGTAACGATTATAAATTTTTGGCTCATCTCTTCGGGGTGAGCGAAATTGCCATGCTCAGGAAGTTGCAGGAATTAAGGCTCATCCCCGCCGAGAACTATGCCTGGTCGTGCGTCAAAAAGTAACCTTTAATTCTTTTCGTCATCGCGTTTGGCCATCAATTGATGGGCGATCTCGTTCAGTCTAGCGTAGTAGCTTGCCCACTCAAGAGGTATATTTTGCCTAGATTCCCCTCTGTAATTTTTAATGTACTTGCCGGTTATTGGCTCGGTGGATTGATACTTTTTGGCTTTATTTGCCCCCGAAGATTCCATTGCTTGCCCCTTTGCCTCGGGAGCCACGATTTCAAGCAGTCCATTTGAGATCATTCTGACCAGAATCCTGCAGAGTGAAAGGGATGTCAAATGAGATTTATCCTTTAAATCTAATCTTTGACACTCCTCTTCTTATCCAGTAGGTACAGGATTTTCCACTCTTCGGGCTTTATGATGATGTCCTCTTTCGATTTAACGGGAGCTTCAGACATTTGTACCATTGTGTCAAGGGAGGGAAGCACCTCTTTTATCTTTTGCCACTCTTCTTGGCGCTTGGTGGCTTCGGCTATGATATCCTCGACGCTCATATATACCCCGATATCTTCCTCCTCGGGGACATTGTCAGTTTCGAAATAATAGGAGCCTTCTTTCCAATCGAAGATTTCAAAGAGGGCATCTTCTATTTGTTCTTTTATGAATTGCTCGAGCAAGTCTTTCTTCATTCCCATGGAGATCAAAATTTCACCTAGGCGCTTCTCGGGTTGCTCTTGTTGACATAAAAGGGCTTCCTTCAACTCGTCCTGGGACATTAGCCCTGTATCTATCAACCTCATACCCAGGGGAATCCGATTTTGGGGGGTTATGGCGAAAAAGACCTGTCCCTCTCTGAAGTAAATTTTTCCCTCAGCACCTTTGGAACTCACCGTGAGACTCCCCGTTTTTCCGGCCAGGCTTATCAGCTGAAAGATCTGTGAAAGACTGAACTCGTTTAAATTTCCCTGCAAAGGCATTTAAATCACCATCCCACTCGTGTTGACTAGTTAGCTAGTTGGCTGGCAACAAACGAGCAAACCAGCAAACTGGCAAACAAGCCGCTATAGGCTTTGAATGATCGCCGTATATATCTTTATGGCCGCCGGACCCAAAATGACCACCATAAGTGCCGGAAAGATACAGAATACCAAGGGGAATACCATTTTCACCGGGGTTTTCATCGCAATTTCCTCGGCCTTCTGTCTCCGCTTTATCCTCATCTCCTGTGCTTGCACCCTGAGAACCTTGGCGATGCTGATGCCAAAGACATCCGCTTGGAGCATGGCCAGGATGAAGGCATGCAACTCGGGGACATTTACCCTCTCGCCGAGATTTTTAAAAGCCTCCTTTCGGGGTGTTCCCAATCTTATCTCCTGCAACATTCTATAGAACTCTTGAGACAGGGGACCCTTGGTATTTTTTACCACTCTACTCAGGGCGGCATCAAACCCCAATCCTGCCTCAACGCTTATAGTCAAAAGATCCAAGGTATCTGGAAGGGCGAGAGCAATGGCTTTCTGCCTCGTGTTTATGCGATGCTGCAACCAGAGGTCGGGTATGAAGAAACTCGTTACCACCAATCCCAAGGAAATGGGGATGGAGGTCAAGGAGAGGTCGAGGGTTATATGGGCTAAACCAAGCAAAATGAAGGCACCCATGGCGCTCAGGGCCTTAAGTGCTAGGAACTTATCGACATTCATATCTTTGGGATTACCGGCCAAGGCCAGTTTTCTCCTCACCTTATCGGATATCCCCATGGGGCTGATTTTCCGAACTACACCAGCGAGATTTTGAACCAAGGGCAGCAATATCCTGCGGACAAAGGGTTCTGCCAATTCTTGCTCAATTATGGAAGCGATGGATGCTGGCTTTGATACCCTTCCCTTGGTGGCCAACATCGTCAAAGCCATGGAGGTTAAAAATACTGAGATAAAAACCAGAATTAGGGATAATGAATATAGCATTGTCAGACACCTCACACCTCTATGGAGACCATCTTCTTAAGCCACAAGCCACCGATTGTCATCAATATCAGTGCTGCAATGACCATGACTATTCCCATCGTATTGGTGAATAACGATGTAACGTAAGAAGGATTGATGATATAAAGGATGAGACTCGTGATGAAGGGTAGGGAGGTCAAAATCGCCGCTGAAAGCCTTCCCTCCGCGGTGAGCACCCGTATTTGCCTGGCTACCCTATCCCTTTCTCTCATGGTATTGGCCAAAATCTCCAAGACTTCGGCCAGATTTCCCCCAACTTCTCGCTGGATTTTAACAGCCATGATGGTCCATTCAAAATTGATGCTTTGAACTCTTTCGGCCATATTATTTAGGGCTTCCTCCAAGGGGAGACCCAACCTCGCCTCGGTTAGCGCCCGTTTAAACTCCGTGGACATGGGAGGCTTCGTTTCCTGCACCACCATGTCCACGGCTTGCAGGAAGCTATAGCCCGCTTTAAGCGCCCCTGCTATCAGCGACAGGGTATCCGGAAGTTGTTCATGGAATAATCCCTCCCTCTTGGTTTTCAAGTACTGGATTATGAGGATGGGGACGATTGCCGCAATGGATACCATGAGGAACATAACGATTATACTCTTGCTTAAGGTGTATCCCAGACTTCCCAAAATGAGAACGGTCAAAAAGTGGAAGAACATGAACTCCGACGCCCGAAGGGGAAGCCCCGCCTGATCGAGCAAGAGTTGTAACTCTTTAAGCGAACCTCTTTTAGCGGTCAAGGGAGCGATTATCCTTGGAATTCTGCTTAAGATGAATTTGATCTGCTCTTTTTTTTGCTCCTCCTTCCCACGAGACCTTTGCCATGCTTCCTCAAAGGGTTTCAATTGCTGCTCCAATAGGGAAGTCTGTGGGAAGAATATCCCAAGCAGGGAAAGGAAAGCCAGGAAGAATGCCATGAATGATATGAGTAATAATGTGGTTAATCCCTGCAAGGTACCCAAAGGCATCATCAAAACCTCCTATTTTCGACTAAAGAGTTCAAATTGGAAGATGTCCACGGGGAGGGTGATCCCCAGATTCTGCAACTTTTGCATGAATTTTGGTCTGATTCCCGTGGATTTTATGGTTCCCTTAAATCTACCATTCTCATCGACGCCCATGGAAAAATCAAACAGGAATAAATCCTGTAGGGTGATTATGTCCCCCTCCATCCCCTGAACCTCGGTGACATGGGTGATCCTTCTAGTTCCATCCCGCAGTCGCGCCTGGTGGATGATCAAATCGATGGCGGAGGAGATTTGCTCTCTTATGGCTCGCACCGGCAGATCCATTCCGGACATCAAGACCATGGTCTCCAGGCGGGATAAAACATCCCTTGGCGAGTTGGCGTGAACTGTGGATAGTGAACCATCGTGACCGGTATTCATGGCTTGCAGCATATCCAGGGCCTCTCCCCCTCTCACCTCGCCCACCACGATTCTATCCGGTCTCATTCTCAAGGCATTTCTCACCAAATCCCTTATGGTTACCTCCCCTTTTCCTTCGATATTTGGGGGACGGGATTCCAATCGAATGACATGTTCTTGGTGAAGTTGAAGCTCCACCGCATCCTCTATGGTGATGATCCGCTCATCCGGAGGGATGAAGGAAGAGAGGACATTCAGAGTCGTGGTCTTCCCCGATCCTGTTCCTCCGGAGACCATGATATTCAGCCTACCCTTAACGCAGGCCTCCAAGAACAGAGCGATTCTCCTGGTCATAGTACCAAAGTTTATGAGATCATTGACGGTATACGGATCGCGGGCGAATTTTCTGACGGTGAGTTTGGCGCCATCGATGGCTAGGGGAGGAATGATGGCATTCACTCGAGAGCCATCGGGGAGCCTCGCATCGACCATGGGAGCACTCTCATCGATCCTCCTTCCCACCTGTGCCACGATCTTATCGATTATCCGTCTTAAGTGAGCCTCATCGATGAATTTCTGGTCCGTGGGATAAATCTTTCCGAATTTTTCGATATAGATGGTATCCGGACCGTTGACCATGATCTCAGTGACCTCTGGGTCGTCCAGGAATTCTTCTAAGGGACCATAGCCTAAGACATCGTGGGTAATGCTCTCAACGAGTTGCATTTTTTCTTCGGGGGTGAGGGTCGTTTTTTCCTGAGAGATTAACTCTTGTAGCTTTTGCTGGACTCTGGTCCGAAGGTCCCTTAAGTCCACATTTTGATCATAAAGTTCCGGTCCCAACTCTTCGATTAATGAGCGGTGAATCTGCTGGGTCAACTTTTCTAGCAATCTACGGCGGGGAGAAATTTCAGCTACCTGCTCCTCCTGGCCTATCTTTTTAATCTGGGCTATCCTTTCGTGCAGAGTCATGCTATCGCCTCCCTTCTTATTGGTCTCTTTTTAGGTGCTCGTTTATCGCTCATTTTGTTGAGTGATCTAAAGAGCTCCTTGAGTCGGTTTAAACTCTTACTGAAGGGAGCCTGTGGTGAATCCAAAACCACTGGGACTCCTCTACTTACGGAGAGAGGTACCTTTTTATCGGTGGGAATGCAGGCGGAGACACGTATTCCTAAAGCTTTTTCCACCTCAGCGAGATTTAAGCCTATTCTGTCATCGGCTCGGTTGATTATCAGTTTCGTTATCTCTTGAGGACAACCCAACAACTTCAGCGTCTGCAGACAAAGTTTTATATTTTTTAAGGTTGGGATATCCATGGTGGCCACGAGACATATCTGATTGGTTTCGTCCAAGACGGTGAGCACGTGGTCATTAAAGGAAGGTGGGGTATCCACCACTATGTAATCGAAGGACTTTCTCAAAGCATTCAGGATTTGTTGCACGCTTTTGCTGGATACCAAATCCGCCAATTCGGGTTGGAGTGGAGCGAGAAGTGCCCTTACTCCGGAATCGTGGGAGGTAAGAAAGCCGTTCAATACCTCGATATCCAGATTCTCACCCACGCAAGCGGCGTCGTAAATTGTGTGTTCCGGATTGAGTTTAAGCATCACTCCAACGTCGCCAAATTGAAGATCGAGGTCGAGTAGAACTACGCTGGTTCCATGATCCCTGGCGAGTGAGACTGCGAGATTCGTGGCGATGACCGTTTTGCCCACGCCACCCTTAGTACTAAAGATGGTGAGAATCTTGCCCTTGTCCCCAGTGGAAGCAGGTGTTTCTCTGAGGATTTCATAAGCCCGCTGGATGGCCGAGATTAGCTCATCGGTTTGAGTTGGAAAGGTGAGAAAATCGATCGCGGGCTTGTCGGCAGATATGGCTTTCTTTTGGTTGCATGGTTTAGAGCCGTTGACCGAGAGAATGATGGTTGTATTGGTTTTCTCTCTTATATCTTTAGCCAGATCAGCGATGGGTTTTTCTTTCCATCCCGGACCGATCAACAGCACACAGGGAGCGTGTTCCTTCACTAGAGCCTCAATTTGATTGAGTTTGGTGGCAAAGGCTCGTACGGAAATATCTTTATTATCCTTCAAAGCCCATCGAATTTCCCTATCGAAATCTTTATCCGGATCGGCCAGGATTAGGGCAATCATTAAGACCATCTTCTCTACCTAAAGATAGATTCCATCGTCTGCCCCGGTGTTTCCGCAGGTTGTACATCATTGGTCCGTCCCAGCGTAGTGGGCATTAGTGCTATCCAAACATGACCTTTTTCCTCGGCGAAGACGAGTTTTTCGGCATCGGCGGGGGAAACTGCAAGGGTGATTGTTTTCTTGCTTAAGTTCGAGGCATTGCCTATCCCCGGTTTAGAGGTCCTCTGAATCTCGGCTGAGGTCGCGAGGACCTCCACATTCTGCAGAAGGATGCGGGTCGCATCGGAACCTCCTGGTCCGGGTGTGAAAGTGGCTATGACAGTTACGCGATCACCGGGATTTATTTTACCCGAGACGCCGACGACTTCGTCCACGGGAATGGAGATGGCCACCATGTTATGGGGAATTCTCAAGGATAATTCCGCCGTAGAGGAATCCTTGAATTTGCCTTCCGTGAGTTGTTCCCCCTCGCTCAAGGAGATGGCCAATACCTTACCGTCGACCTTCGCGGGGGAAGAAATAGCTCCGGAAGCTACGTACCTTTTTGGAATTTTCTTCAAGACCACCAGGTTTTTATCCAATATTTCTCCGATGGTCATTCCAGCTGGAATATTTTCTCTTGCCACCAATATCTCCGTTAACTTTCCGCCCTCTTTAATCTGCGACTCTATATTTTGGATGTACGTAGCCACACCCATTGTGGCCAGCACTCCCAAAAGTGCGGCGACGAGCACCATTACCAGTTTGGATTTCATTTACACTTCCCCTTCCTTTACCATTAGTCAATCAACCAAACGGCAAAAATTCCGAAGTCGTACGGTGGTTTTTCTTCACCACCCGCACCGGTGGTTACCGTACCGTTAGTGAAGTATCCATTTATGGTTTTTGGATTTCCTTTTAGATCGAAATCGGTGACCACGAATTCGGCGAATCCCACGATGTGGTACTTACCCGGGCTTCCACCGCCTTTGGTATAGTCATAGAGGGGTAAGACGACGCTTGGATCGTGTTCTTTTCTCCAGCCCAAGGCATCCTTTAGGGCTGCCCTAACCCCCTCACCATTGGCCACAAATCCAATGGATACCTCCTCCGGGTAACCATGGCGAATCCAATCATCGAAATCGGGAGTTCCACCGCTACCGGCATCGAAATCGCAGAGCCAGAAGTATCCCTTTTGAGCCGATCCGGAGGTGGAAGCTGTCTGGGTTTTGCTTGAAGCACTGGTGGTAAGGTAAGCGGTGTTATTCATCCCCGTGGAGGATCCACTAGTTGTCACCATGAAACTGACGGTTCTTTGCTCGCCGGGGGGAACATCACGGAATATCCAAGTTATCGTATTTGAGCTTGAATCATAAGAGCAGCTACACCTACAAAGGTTACAATATCCGCCGCATGGATTTCCACATCCGCAGGTCGCGCTGCCAT
>DDKQ01000037.1:15482-24375 GCA_002339355.1 Candidatus Subteraquimicrobium carltonvillense
TGTATTTTATGGTATTTTTGTCCACAGTGGCGGTTTTGGAGAATGATTCCACTGGTCTGTCCTCTCCCAATTCAAATTGAACTTCATTTTCCGGTCCGATGTGGGTGGTCACCGATTGCATGGGAACGATGATTGGAACCAGGTTGCTGACACTGGAGGCAACATCATAGGCGGCTGTCGCCGTGGCTTTAACGGGAGCATTTTTAACCCCAAAAACCTTTGCTAACAAGAGGTCTCTCGAGGTGGTACAGATCACCCTGACCCGATTGGCTCCAGGGTAATCGATGGTTATTTGGTCCGGGGATACATTGGTGTTTTCAATGATGTATCTTTCCGCTGAAACCTCGGCTTGTTCTGCATCTCTTCCCTCCGCCAAGTCGATGGCTGCTGCTAGAGCTGCTGCATCGACGGCCGTTTGAAGCTGCCTCCGCTCTTGATATAAGAGCCCCAGGTCCACAACGAGGGCAGCAACCGTGATGAGCATGGCTAAGGCAGAGGCCACCAATATGGTTATCGCTCCTTTTTCATTCAGATTGAATATGTGCTTCATCCTTTAACTTCCACCTTCCACTTCCCTAGAGCTCAATGCGCATTTGTGCCTTACTCATCAGGGGAATTGTCTCTGATCCCCACAAGGGTATATCCAGTGGGAAATTGTACCTGACCACGACTTCCACTGGTTCACCGTGTCTGTTTCCGTTGGGATAGTTGATGATTATGGATGTGGGATTCACGGGATATGCTCTTTCCCTCACCACTTCTTCACTGTATTTTCCAACGGCGGCGAGTCTCGCTCCCTCCCTCGCTGCGTGGGTTATCGCGAGGTAGTTATTGTAAGCTATTCCAAATTCCAGAATGCTGAAAAGAATGAGTATAAGAATTGGAAGTATCAATGCAAATTCAACTGAACTTGTACCCTTTTCTTCTATAATTTTCCATCTCATCATTTGGCTCACTTCCTTTTTAAACATTTTGAGGAGTGAGACTCCGCCCACTCACCTGGGCGGAGTCTCAAGTTTTGGGTCGAATTTTTCTTTGCATTATACGCCGGATAGTGCTGCAACGACTCTATCAAACACCGCCACAAGTTGATTTCCCAGAAGGGCTACGGTAGCGATGATTACGACGGCAATTAAGGCGACCATTATTCCATACTCTACTGCGGTAGCGCCTCGATCTTTTCTGAGGAGTGTGAATAGTTTGATTAGCATTGCTCTTGAACCTCCTTTCTGTGTTCACCATTAGTGAATTATCTTCACTATTTGTATAGATTATCGGGAAAAGGGGGTAAAAACTTTAGTTTCTTTGAATTACAGAATGGTTTTGCCAAAGGGTCCGATAAAACATATAATTTTATATGAGAGTTTGATAGGCTTACAACATCTGGTAAAATAGCGGTCACTAGCGTCCTCACTCCGACGTGTCGGGGTAGGAAGGTGCGTAAGCGCCAAGGGGGATGTAGCTCAGGGGAGAGCGCTTCCTTCGCACGGAAGAGGTCGCGGGTTCGAATCCCGCCATCTCCACCTTTTATTGCTATCTGGGCCTTGTTTCTCTCCGCTTAGCTCTCCGCCCAGGTGGTTGAGATATCGATGGCATTTAGGGTTTGGATGAAGTCTCCCCTTGGGTTTCCTCCATCATGGGAAACCAAATCAATCTCGAAAAATCCTAGTTTTTTCTCATCCCAGTCAGAGAAGCAGCTTCCAATCTATTTCAGGTACTTTTTTATTTGAGGCAACGAATCGATTTGGTGTACATTTTAAGTGAGGCAATTCGATTCCTTGATGTATTTTTCCAGCTCTTGTAAAATGTGGTTCAAATCGTTCAATCATTTAACCACCGAAGCATTGAAGAGGGAATTGTCGGGCTGTGAATTTAAACAAGAGGAGGTGGAATTTTAATGATGCAACAACCGCTGTACATCCAAATCCTGCAGTGGGCAAATTGGATTATCTCCATTCTTTATCCCGTGGTTTTAGTCTGTGTTTTATTTTTAGCCTGGAAAGATTTCAGAAGACTCGTGGATCATTTTGCTCCCAGACCCGTGGTGGAGGAGAAAACCCAATCAGAAAAGAAAATGGAGAGTGAGGAGGAATTTGAGTAGTCCAGGGGGTTGAGGTAAAAGATGTATTTCCCAACTTATCGTCCCAGACGCTTAAGGAGGTTTGAGAACTTCAGGCGCCTCATCAGGGAGACCAAGATAAGCGTCGATGATCTCATCTACCCCCTTTTCGTCGTTCACGGCAAGGGAATTAAAAGAGAAATTTTAAGTATGCCCGGAAATTTCCACTGGTCCATCGATAGATTGAAAGACGAGGTTAGAGAAATAGAAGAGCTGGGCATCCCCGGTATTATCCTTTTTGGGATACCCAAGAAGAAGGATGAAGTAGCTTCCGAAGCTTATGCTGAAGATGGAATTATCCAGCAGTCGGTGCGAGCCATCAAAGAAGTTACATCAGATCTTCTGGTCATAACCGATGTTTGTCTTTGCGAATATACAAGCCATGGACACTGTGGAATGGTAAAAGATGGGGAAATCGTGAATGATTTAACTTTAGAGGTGCTAGCCAAGACCGCTTTATCCCATGTGGAAGCGGGTGCGGATATGGTTGCCCCCTCGGATATGATGGACGGACGCGTATCCGCCATTAGAAATACATTGGATGAAAATGGCTACGAAAATGTACCCATTATGTCCTATGCTGCGAAATATGCATCGAGTTTTTATGGTCCCTTCCGAGAGGCGGCGGAGTCCGCTCCTCAATTTGGTGATCGAAGATCCTACCAGATGGATCCACCCAATGCCTTGGAAGCGCTGCGCGAGGTCATGCTGGATATCGAAGAAGGTGCTGATATCGTGATGGTTAAACCCGCCCTCGCGTATTTGGATATAATCCGTAGAGTCAAACAGGAGTTCAATTATCCAGTGGCGGCTTATAATGTAAGTGGGGAGTATTCCATGGTCAAAGCCGCTGCCATGAAGGGTTGGGTGGACGAGAAGAGGATTGTCATGGAGATACTCACAGGGATTAAGAGAGCCGGCGCCGATATAATTTTGACTTACCATGCGAAGGATGTAGCCAGGTGGCTAAAATAGAGGTGCAGCCGCTGAGGATGATCGCCTGGGAGGTAACCGGCGCCTGTAACTTAAAGTGTGTTCACTGCCGAGCTTCGGCTGTGGACAAACCCCTTCCCAATGAATTTTCCACTCAGGAAGCCCTCCGGTTCATCGATGAGATATGTGAATTCAGTCAACCAATCATCATTTTGACCGGCGGAGAGCCGCTACTCAGGGAGGACATTTTTGACATTGCTTGCCATGGTGTGCAGAAGGGTTTACGCATGGTGATGGGTACAAACGGTACGCTGATCACGAAGGATATCGCCAGAAGAATAAGGGAGTCCGGCATTCAAAGGGTCGCAATAAGCTTGGAGAGTTCCACTCCTGAAATACACGATGAGTTTCGCCGGGTACCTAGATCCTTCGAAGCCGCCTTGAAGGGTATAGAGCATCTTAAGGAAGCGGGAGTGGATTTTCAAATTGCCCCCACGATCACCAAACGTAATCTGAATGATCTTGAGAATATCTTGAATCTTGCCGTAAAGTTGGGTGCCGTCGCACTCCATATTTTTTTACTGGTTCCCACGGGCAGGGGAAAGAAATTGGCGGAAGAGGAGATTCCTCCCAAGGATTATGAAAAGGTGCTCAACTGGCTTTACGAAAGACAGAAGGAAGTACCACTACATCTCAAAGCCACCTGTGCTCCTCACTACTACCGCATCGTTCGGCAGAGGGCTCGGAAGGAAAAAGAAAAGGTAAGCTTCGAGACCCATGGTCTTGAGGCCATGACCAGAGGTTGCCTGGGTGGAATATCCTTCTGTTTCGTTTCTCACCTGGGTAAAGTTCAGCCCTGCGGTTACCTGGAACTTGATTGTGGAAATGTTCGGGAAAGACCCTTCAAGGAAATCTGGTTTGAATCTCAAATCTTCAGGAATTTAAGGGATTTTCGGAAACTCAAAGGGAAGTGTGGAATTTGCGAGTACAAGGGGATTTGTGGTGGATGCAGGGCCAGGGCTTATGCTTTAACCGGTGATTATCTGCAGGAGGAACCCTATTGCATTTACCAGCCTTCGGCTGCGAGTCAAAAGATTGGCGGAAAACGGGAGTAAAAGAACATGGACATGTCTAAGTCACATGAGTTATTTTCCCGAGCTAAAGAATATATTCCAGGTGGGGTAAACAGTCCAGTTAGAGCCTTTAAGGCTGTGGGCATGGAACCGCTCTTCATCACCAAGGGCAAAGGATCGAAAATCTACGATGTGGATGGAAATGAGTACATCGATTATGTCTGCTCTTGGGGTCCCCTCATCCTTGGTCATGCTCATCCCAAGGTAATCTCGGCGGTGAAAGATATTTTGGAGAATGGAACCAGCTTTGGTGCGTGCACCGAACTCGAGGTGGAACTGGCCAAGCAAATCATAGAAGCTGTTCCCTCCATCGAGCGGGTTCGAATGGTGAATTCGGGAACCGAAGCGACCATGAGTGCCATAAGACTCGCCCGGGGGTACACGGGGCGAGAAAAGGTCATCAAGTTCGAAGGCTGTTACCACGGACACGTTGACCACCTTTTGGTAAAAGCTGGTTCAGGTGTCGCCACCCTTGCCATCCCGGGCACACCTGGAGTTACCTCCAAGGTGGCTTCGGATACGATAGTTCTACCCTACAATGACTTGGAAAGCGTTGAGAAGGTCATCAGGGAGCAGCATGAGGAGATCGCTTGCATAATAGTGGAGCCCATAGCGGGTAATATGGGAGTGGTTCTTCCCCAACCCGGATTCTTGGAGGGATTGAGGAAAATTACTCGGGAATACGGGATAGTTCTCATTTTTGACGAGGTAATCACGGGCTTTAGAGTCTCCTATGGCGGTGCTCAAGAGCTTTACAGTGTCATCCCCGATTTGACCTGTCTGGGCAAGATAATCGGAGGAGGCTTCCCGGTGGGTGCCTTTGGTGGAAGGCGAGAAATCATGGAATGTGTGGCTCCCGTGGGCTCGGTATATCAGGCTGGTACCCTTTCCGGGAATCCCATAGCCATGACCGCTGGGCTTGTGACGCTCAAAATACTTTCCGATGGCCAGATTTATCAGGACTTGGAGAGGAAAGGAGCCATGCTCTCTGAGGGCTTGCGGGAAAATGCCAGGGAATTGGGGATAAAAGCCCATTTCACGAGGGTTGGATCACTTTCGTGCATGTTCTTCACGGATAAAGAGGTTTTAAACTTCGAGACCGCTGCCAGTTCGGATACCGAAAAATATGCCCGCTATTTCCGAGAGATGCTCAATCGAGGCATCTATCTTGCACCCTCTCAGTTCGAAGCCTGCTTCATCTCTACGGCTCACACGGATGAAGACATCCAAAGAACTATAGGGGCTAATCGCGCGGCTCTAAAAAAGCTGAGGTAAGATGGTCTTGTCCGAGGTACTGATAGTAATACCCACTTATAACGAGCGCGAAAATGTAGAAAAGCTGGTTAAGGCGATAATTGCGGTTGATGAAGATTTCAATATCTTATTTGTGGACGACGATTCCCCTGATGGTACGGGCGAAATCGCCTTTGTCTTGTCCGAGAAATTTCCGCAGGTGCAGGTCCTTCGACGGAGAGGGGAAAGGGGATATGGAGTCGCCTGCAAGGATGGATTTAATTATGGTCTGAAACTGGACTTCAAATATATTTTTTCCATGGATGCTGACTTTTCACATGACCCAAAAGATATTCCCAGGCTACTTCGGAGAATGAAGAATTGCTCCATGGCCATCGGCTCTCGCTATGTGGATGGTGGGAAGATCGTAGCCGATTGGGGATTCTTTCGAAGATTGCTGAGTACGTGGGGGAATGGATTCGCTCGCTTATCACTGGGACTTCCTTTCAAGGATTGCACCAGTGGCTTTAGAGGATATCGCAGAGAGATTCTGAAAAGTCTGGAATTGGATGCGATTACCTTGGATGGATACGCTTTTTTAATTGAGCTTCTCAATAGAGGTTATGAGAAGGGGTTTGCAATCGAGGAAATACCCATAACCTATGTAGACAGAGAGAAAGGAAAATCCAAACTTTCAAGGAAGGTCATCCTAGAGGCACTAATTTTGGTGATAAGGTTGGGGTTAAAGAGGTTTTTGGGGAAATCAAGTCAGGCTGTACACACCCAATGTTGAGATTCGATCGTTTTCCTTTGAGAGGATCTTTTCCAGGTCGAGATCGAGAAGGGTACAAAAAGCTGCGATGTAGAACATGGCGTTTCCCAACTCCGCCTCCACTACCTCACGGCAATTGGAACACAAGCTCCCTTCTATATGTGTTTTTACATATTTTGAAACCTCGGAGAAGTTGACATTTGGGGAGACGGGTTGTTTTTCCGCTTTGATCTTTAAACACCCACAGTTGGTGACCGCTTTGGCCATAGCTCTGTTTACATGAGCACTGGCTTCTTGGAATTTGGACATTACATCAAGAATGCTTTTGTGTCTTACTAGATACTCGGAGACGGTGCCTTGAAATTTCTTACAGGAAGTTTGTGGTGGCATTATTCTTCTCTCCCCTTTGTGGTGGTTAAAGTCATCCACATTATAATTTTTATGTAATTTGCTTGTCAAGGAAACCGAGGTTTTGGTTTTGACCCTCTCCTTCTACCTGTGTTAAGATTTGCACAGAGGCAAATTGGAGGGTTTTTCAAGGAGGACAATTTGATCGCTCATTCAAGTTCACAAAAGATAGGAGTTGTTAAAGATGCTCATTCTCATCATCCGTATCCTTTTCTTCATCACAGGAGCTATCGCCGGTTATCAGTTGGTGAATGTGATCAAGGTACCCATCCCCAAGCTCATCGGAATCATATCATACGTGATAATTGGTTCTGGGGTCGGGTATGTTTTAGGGGGGGTTGCTGGCAGATGGCTGGTTAAAGTGATAAATTGGATCGAGGTCAATGTCCAGAAGATTCCCAGTTTGGATCTGATAATCGGTGCACTAGGTCTGATAATCGGATTAATCCTGGCCACTCTCATTTCCTGGCCCTTAAGGTATCTCCCATCGGAACTGAGGTTATTGCATATCTTCTTAACCGTTCTGGTCTTCATCGTCTTGGGCTATTTGGGTATTCGCCTTTCGCTCCGCAAAAGGGAGGATTTTCGAGGAGCGCTTCGAATCTTTTCCCAGGTTAAGATACCAAAGGCAACATATTTCCCCGAAGAAAAGATCTTGGATACCAGCGTGATCATCGATGGACGAATTGCCGATATTTGCGAAACCGGTTTCATTGGGGGGCGGCTAAATGTGTCTCGCTTTATATTGAAGGAGTTACAGAAAATCGCCGATTCTGAAGATAGCCTCAAGAGAAATCGGGGACGTAGGGGACTGGATATTTTAGGTGCACTTCAGCGGGAGCCAAAAGTGGAAATCCACATTTTGGAGCAGGACTACCCAGAACTTTCGGATGTCGATGCCAAGTTGGTTCGTCTTGCTAAGGAATTGGATGGTGTAATCCTCACCAATGATTACAATTTAAATAAAGTCGCTGAATTACAAGGGGTAAGGGTCCTCAACATCAATGAACTTGCAAATGCCCTTAAACCAGTGGTCTTACCGGGTGAAGAAATGAGCGTGCGTATTTTAAGGGAAGGGAAGGAAGCCGGACAAGGTGTTGGGTACCTGGATGATGGGACCATGGTCGTAGTGGATGGAGGGAAGAAGTTCGTCGGTGAGGATGTCGAGGTTTTGGTGACGAGTGTCCTTCAAACTCCGGCGGGGAGAATGATCTTCACCAAGCTCAAAGATGTGGAGGCAACCAGTGCCTAAGGTCATAAATGTTGCCGTGATCGTCGCTGCGGGGAGGGGGGAGAGGATGAGACTTGAGGGTGGTAAACAATATATTCTCCTGGGTGGCAAGCCAATTTTAGCCCATACCCTCCAGGTCTTTGAAGATTGTACCCCCATACATCAGGTCATAGTGGTGGCAAATCCCGAGGACATAAAGTTTTGTCGACACGAAATCGTAGAAAAATACGGTCTCTCCAAGGTATTAGAGGTTGTCGCTGGGGGACCCAAAAGGCAGGACTCTGTGTACAATGGTCTCCAAGCTCTGCCCGAAGGAACCACAACGGTGATAATCCATGATGGAGCGCGCCCCCTTGTAACCCCTCAAATCATAGAGAAGGCAATTTCCGCGTTAAAGGGTTGGGATGGTGTGGTGGTCGGAGTCCCCGCTACGGATACCATCAAAGAGGTGGAGGATGAAAGGATAGCCCGAACTCGTCCCCGAGCGAAACTTTGGTGTGCTCAAACTCCTCAGGTTTTTAAATTAAAGTCGCTACTCGAAGCCCACAAACAGGCGAAGTCCGATAATTTTTACGGTACTGATGATGCAATTCTCCTGGAGAGAATGGGGTACCGCATTAGGATGATCATGGGTTCTTACGAAAATATTAAAATAACAACCCCCGAAGATTTAATCGTCGCGGAAGCCATCCTTAAAAGGAGACAAGGGTCACGGGTCATGAGTGAAAAGTGACCATGTCTCATGTCCCTTGACCTGTGACAAAGGGTGGAATGGTGAGGGTTGGTATTGGCTTTGATGCTCATAAATTCACCTCTAACCGCTCCTTAGTTTTGGGAGGGGTGCACATCCCCTTTCCCTTGGGACTCGAGGGATATTCCGATGCCGATGTTGTTATCCATGCAATCATCGATGCCATCTTGGGAGCCATCTCCGAGGGAGATATCGGACTACATTTCCCAGATACGGAGGAGAGGTATAGGGATATCTCCAGCCTGACTCTGCTCTCTGAGGTCAAAAAAATCTTGACCGAACGAAGGTGCAAAGTGGTTAATTTAGATGTGGT
>DDKQ01000041.1 GCA_002339355.1 Candidatus Subteraquimicrobium carltonvillense
AGAATTTAAAACATTCCTTTGCTGACAAGTTTTGGCAAAAGGAGCTTCTGTCGTAGACCGCGATTTATGTCTAGCCTATGTTCTCTTCCTCCATTAACTTCATAAACTGCTCGAATAAGTACCTGGAATCGTGAGGACCCGGTGAAGCCTCTGGATGATACTGCACGGAGTAGGCGGGAATATCCAGACACCGTAAGCCTTCCACGGTACCATCATTCAAATTAATGTGGGTGATCTCGATGCTCCCAAACTCGGTTTCTCCTTTCCACCCACCAATTGGGATCGTCTTTCCCACACGCCATTCCCTCTCGCTAACCTTAAGAGAGTTTTGATCCACGGCAAAGCCATGGTTTTGGGCCGTTATTTCAACGCCTCCTGTCAGCAGATTTTTAACTGGCTGATTTCCGCCTCTATGACCGAACTTAAGCTTATAAGTCCTGCCCCCTAAAGCTAAGGCAAGTATCTGATGTCCCAAACAAATTCCAAAGATGGGTTTTTTGCCTAGGAGTTTTCCTGTGGTTTCAATGGCATAAGGCACACCCGCGGGATCTCCCGGACCATTGGATAGCAAAATTCCATCGGGATTTAGGGCTAACACCTCTTCGGCCTTGGTGCTGGCAGGCACAACGGTTATCTTGCACCCCACCGTTTCAAGAGATCTTAAGATATTGCGTTTTATGCCAAAATCAAAGGCGACGACATGAAAGTGCTTAACTCTCTTCGTTTCCCACCATATATGGGGTTTATCAGTGGTAACGTTTTTAACCAAGTCTCTGCCTATAAGTCCTGGAGATGCCTTGGCTTTCTCCACTAGGCTCTGGGTGTCCAGATCAACTGATGAAAGAACGCCTTTCATGGCTCCTTCGCTTCGAATGTGCTTGGTTAAAGCTCTAGTATCGATATTCTGAATCCCCACAATGCCGTAAGAATTAAGGAAATTTTCCAGGGAATCCTCAGCCCTCCAGTTACTATAGATTCTGGAGTATTCTCTGACCACAAATCCCTCCACAAAGGGCCCTCGAGACTCGTAATCCTCGGAATTTACCCCGTAATTGCCGATATGAGGGTAGGTCATTGTTACTATTTGACCCGCATAGGAGGGGTCGGTCAACACCTCTTGATACCCAGTCATACTGGTGTTAAAGACGACCTCTCCTACTGCCTCACCAATTGCCCCAAAAGCTGTTCCCTCATATGTGGTTCCATCTTCCAATGCCAATATCGCCTTTTCCCTCATATCACTATCCCCTTGTCCTCGTCCCTCGTCCCTCGTCCCTCGTCCCAGGGTCTTTGACGATATTACCTTCCCTTATAACTATCTCCCCCGCCACTAAAACATATTTCACAATACCATTCAATTCCCAACCGTGGAAGGGGGAATTTTTGCTCTTGGATTCAAATTTGTCGATATCAACTTTAAGTTTAGATTTGTGATCAAATATGGTAATATCAGCATCACTCCCTATGGATAAACTTCCCTTATGAATTCCTAGAGTATTTGCGGGATTTATCGCTAACTTTGCGATCAACCGCGGCAAATCAAGCACGCCAGTTTCCACGACCTTGGTGAGCATCAAGGGGAGGGTCGTTTCAAGCCCCACAATTCCAAATGGAGCGCGGTCAAACTCCCTCTCCTTTTCATGCAGCGCATGTGGAGCGTGATCGCTGGCAATGGCATCAATTGTCCCATCGGAAAGTCCTTTCAAAAGTGCCTGCACATCTCGCTGGGATCTGAGCGGGGGATTCACCTTAAAATTAGTGTCGAAATTCATTAAAGCCTCATCAGTGAGTACTAAATGATGAGGAGTAACATCGCAAGTCACCCGAATTCCCGCCTTTTTAGCCATGCGGATTAAAGCTACGGTCCCCTCCGTACTAACATGGGCTATATGAAGTCTTCCCCCAGTTACCCCAGCTAGAATAATATCTCGAGCGACCATGACCTCTTCAGCAGCCGCTGGGATGCCTTTCAATCCAAGCAGCGTGGAATAAAAACCTTCATTCATCTGACCATGGGAAGAAAGATTTTTGTCTTCCGAATGAGCAATCAGTGGGATGTTAAACATTCGTGAATATTCAAAGGCTCTCCTCATCACCTCGGCATTCATCACCGACTCTCCGTCATCCGAGAAAGCCACCGCACCTGCTTTAACCAACTCGCCCATCTCAGCGAGTTCTTTACCCTTTAAACCCTTGGTGATGGCAGCGGCTGGAAAGACACTGGCCATCCCCTCTTCTCTAGATTTCTCCAGTATCATCTCGATCACAGATGCTGTATCGGCAACTGGATTTGTGTTTGGCATGCAAGCAACGGAGGTAAAACCACCTTTAATGGCGGCTCGGGTGCCAGTTCTTATGGTTTCCTCATCCTCTCTACCAGGTTCACGTAGGTGGACATGCATATCTATGAGACCGGGCGTTACAATCATATCTCTGGCCTCAATGATTTCAGCATCCTCTGCCGCTAAATTCTCCGCGATGCTCATTATCTTTCCATTTTTAACCAGAATATCCAGGGTGGCATCAACTTCGTTTGCGGGGTCGATGACTCTCCCCCCTCTTATCAGCACCTTAGACACTCTCACCGCCCCCTATAAGCAAGTATAGTATGGCCATCCTCACCGCCACTCCATTCGTTACCTGATCCGTCATCACCGATTGAGGGAGATCTGCAACTTCAGAGGTTATCTCTATCCCTCGATTCATGGGTCCCGGATGCATAATAAGTGTGTTTTCCCTAGCTCTTGTGATCCTCGCCATATTCAAACCAAACAGCGTTGTGTGCTCTCTCAAAGAGGGAAAGAGATTTTCCGTTTGACGTTCGAGTTGCAGCCTCAGGCAATAGACGATGTCAACCTCTTTTATGACCTCATCAAGATTATAGCTTACATCCACGCCGAAGACCTCAATGTTCACTGGGAGTAAAGTAGGTGGAGCGACCAGGGTAACCTTTGCTCCCATCTTTGTGAAAGCCAGAATATTGGAGCGCGCTACCCGACTGTGAGCGATGTCACCGACTATGGCTACATGTAAGTCC
Source organism: Candidatus Subteraquimicrobium carltonvillense (assembly GCA_002339355.1). Taxonomy (GTDB): domain Bacteria; phylum Actinomycetota; class Aquicultoria; order Subteraquimicrobiales; family Subteraquimicrobiaceae; genus Subteraquimicrobium; species Subteraquimicrobium carltonvillense. The sequence continues at coordinate 3,038 of DDKQ01000041.1, forward strand.
TTGATTCTTCCTAGTTTCTCCCTGATGGTGAACAAATCGAGTAGGGCTTGTGTGGGATGTTCGTGAGCTCCGTCTCCTGCATTTACTACCCCGCACCTGACGAGCCTGGCTAAAAGATGTGGTGCCCCGGCGGCGGAATGCCTGATGATTACAAGGTCCGCGTTCATGGCCTCAATGGTTTTAGCAGTATCTTTAAGACTTTCCCCCTTCACAGTAGCACTGTCTTTACCCGAAATATTCACAACATCGGCACTCAAGCGCTTAGCGGCCAGTTCGAAGGATGTCCGTGTGCGAGTACTTGGTTCCAGGAAAAGATTGACTATTGTTCTTCCCCTTAAAGTAGGAACTTTTTTGATGGTGCGAGTGGAAATTTCCTTGAAAGACTCGGCTGTATCCAGAATCAATTCGATCTCCTCGCGATTTAGTTCTCTTATTCCCAAAAGATTCTTGCTTTTAAGCTGGATTTTAAGTTTCACTTAAGAAACCTCCCCAATAACCACGGCATCAAGACCATCCTTCTCCTTTAAATTCACCTGTACTCGTTCCTTACGAGAAGTTGGTATATTTTTCCCCACATAATCGGGCCGGATGGGAAGTTCTCTGTGTCCTCTATCGATCATCACAGCAAGCTGAATGCTTGCTGGTCGACCGAAGTCAAAAATGGCATCCATAGCTGCCCTCACACTTCTCCCGGTGTATAAGACATCATCCACTAACACAATGTCTCTGCCGGTGACGTCGAAATCTATCTGCGTGGAGGAAACCCTGGGTTGTGGATGAGTGCCTATATCGTCTCGATAAAATGTGATATCCAACACTCCCACAGGAGGGGTCATGTTTTCTATCTCGCCTATTTTTTGGGCCAACCTTCCGGCTAAATGGACTCCCCTGCTCCGAATCCCTACGAGTGCCAAATTCCTAGCGCCCTTATTCCTTTCCAAAATCTCATGTGCGATCCTTATGAGAGCCCTTTGAATGCCATTCATATTCATTACGGTGGTTTTCTCCTTAAAGACCATTGATCTTCTCCTTTAAAATGCCATCATATTTCCAAATGGACCTGCAGGTTTTGAGACAAAAAATACCTTCCTGCCCGACACAAGAAGGTATTCGTATTCATATTATTTTACCTCCTTCCTAGCCTCGCAGGACTAGATTTAAAGGTTTTTTTTATCATAACAGAACAAGGATTTGACGTCAACGCTTTGCTGGAATAAAATGCTTTTAATCGTGCCTGATTGAAAATAATCGTAATAGTAATATAATTTAAGTTGAGACTCTGGTGGCCATAGCGGAGGGGAAACACCTCTTCCCATTCCGAACAGAGAAGTTAAGCCCTCCAGCGCCGATGGTACTGCCCTGGTGACGGGGTGGGAGAGTAGGACGTTGCCAGGGTCTCATATTATTAACGCTTTGGCTACGGTGAACCATGCATTTTCTTCCAAGATTCAAGTATCAATCTTTTTGCCCTGCTCTTTTTAATTTTCTTAGCCCAAGCTATCTCCGTACTCAACAGGTAAAGTCCTCTTTTGAGGAGCTCTCGTTCCCTTAAACTTAAATTTTTTCTATCCCTTTTGTCCAAGAAATTAGCCACGGCTTCGGCAACTTCGAGGATATTTGAACTCCCTATCTTTTCAAGACAATTGGCATACCATTTGTAATAGTCCTTATCCCTGTAGCATAGATGATTTCTTTCCTCCAGGATACGAAGGACCTTGGGGACATCTCGTGACGAAATGACCCTCCTTAATCCCACACTTTCCGCGCGCTCAATTGGGATCATTACCTTCATTTCCTCCGAGGGTATATCAATTACATAATATTCCTGTTCATACCCTTGAAAATTCCCCACTATAATATCTTGAACTGTTCCACTGCCGAAATAAGGGTAGTATACTCTATCTCCGATACGATGCACTTCATCACCCTCAAATCAGATTCGATTACTAATTCTATTATACCGCTGACGAGGAATTCTGCCAAAAATTTACATTCATATTTAATGAGAGTGAAAAGATTTGACAAAAAAATTGACTCGAACATTAGTTCGTTATACAATAAATTGAGTTAATTACTCTTCGGTTACTAGATACTGTGTGGGAGGAATTGTGCTGAAGCATAGGTCATGTGAACGAAACTTAAGACTTAGCTTTTCTTCCATCGCGGTCTATCAAAACTGCCCCCTTTCCTATAAGTTTCAGTTCATTGACAAACTTCCCACCAAGAAAACTCCTTTTCGGAGCTTCGGCAGCAGTCTTCATGCCGCTTTAGCTTTATTTTACAATGTGCCCATCCCCAAACCACCCACACTAGATGAACTCCTAAAGCTTCTGTCAAAGGTATGGGAACTGGAAGGATACAAGGACCAAAACGAGGAATCCATCTATTTCAAGCACGCCAAGGAAATATTGACAAATTTCTATTACACCAACGTCAAAGATTTCCGTATTCCAGCAGCACTAGAGCATAAATTCCAAATAGAGTTAGATGGCGAAGGCTTAGAGAAATTCACTCTGAGTGGTGTCATTGACAGAATGGACAAACTCCCTGAGGGAGGCTACGAAATAATCGACTATAAGACGAGCCGGAGACTTCCCCCTCGCTCAAAGGTCGAAAGTGATCTACAACTTTCAATTTACCACCTGGCGGCTCAGGAGATTTGGGGAATCGAACCGGAAAAATTGACTCTGTATTTTCTCATCCCCAATGAGAAAATAAGCACCAGTAGAACGCGGGAGGATGTTGAAGAAACAAAGGATATCATGAGACAAGTTGTTAGGGCTATTAAGCTGGGTGAGTTTGAACCGAGGGAAAATACTCTCTGTCCCTGGTGTGACTTTCAAGCCCACTGTCCCCTTCATAAGCACAAATTCTTAAAGGAAGATAGAGACCCACCCAGGGAGATGCAGGAAGCCGTCATCGAGGTCGAAAAAGTCGTGGATGAATATGCGGAGCTTAAAAGGAAATTAAAGGAGATCAATTTGAAATTAGATGAGCTACAGGAAATCATCCATGATTATTGCGAAAAACATGGTCTTTCCCGTCTTTATTCGGATAAGGTGGCAATCTCACGAAAACCAAGGTTCATTCAAAGCTATAACATTGACAAATTAAGAGAGGTTTTAGAGCCCTTAGGGCTTTGGGAACGCATCTTAAGGGTAGACGGGAGATCCCTTAAAGAACTATTAAATAGCGATGATATAAAGGAAGAAGTCAAGAGATTAATTGAAAGTGCTAAAGAGGTTGAGGATATAACGTACGCTCTCTATGTTAGAGAAATTCAAAGGGAGCCGGATTGGTCGATGATTGATAGATCATAGTTGTCGTTCGAGGTTCTAGGTTGAAGGTTAAACTTATATTAATCATAGACATTGGTTACAGCCTTACACGGTTCACAGTAATTATATCGAGATTAAGTTCATATTTTGGGACGGGTATCCTGGAGAGTGCATCTTAAGAGAACCGTTAAGCCCCCGACTCGTCGGGGCAGCAGCTAGCACTCGGAAGGATGCCCCAAACAATATATAAGTGTTACCAATGTGCGTAAACATTATAGTTAAAGGTTTAGGTTTAGGGTTAAAGGCTGGTTTAGGGAGTGATTACTGATACGGCATGGGGCAATATCGTGAAGTGCATTGGAGTTTGCCCTATGAGTTCCCCATCGGCTTGAACCAGTGTTGATACTGGTGCAGTAATTTGGATTCGCTTGGCTCTCCTATAGTAAACATCTGAATACGCGAGATGCTTTCTCAATAAAACTCCCGTGATGTACCGAACGAAGCTTGCGATATCCCCTTTTTTGAAGATGCAGATATCCAACCATCCATCTTCAATGCTCGCCTGAGTTGTGATGCTGAAATAGCGTCCAGCATAACACCTGGCATTGCCGACAACCACAAAGTAACCCTTCTCCTTTTTCTCTCCATCGAGCTCGATTTCCATCAAAGTGGGCTTATAAGTGAAGAGAGTCTTTATACCAGTTAGAATATAGGCCAAATCCTTGAGCATCCTTTTGACTTCGGGGTCAACTTCCTGCACAATCTGAGCGTCAAATCCTACTCCAGCCATGAGTACAAAGTGACGATCATTAACTCGCCTCTTTTTGCCCCGGGGCACAACCGGGCAAGCTTTCCCAATATCGATTTTCCTGGTTGAACCGCTTAAAATGACTTCGCAAGCCTTAAAGAGGTTAAAGGGTATACCCATCTCTGCAGCGAATACATTTGTTGTACCGCAGGGAATCACACCCAAAATGGCTTTTGAACCAATAATTCCATTGACCACTTCGGAAACCGTTCCATCACCGCCCATCGCCACTAATATTTGACAATCTTGATTTAAAGCCTTTTTAGCTATGGGGATACCATCTCCAACCCTCTGAGTACGATAAACTTGCAGATTAAATACCTCTTTGAGTTTTCTTTTCACTTGTGGCAAAGCTTTCTCTGTTCTTCCTTGCCCCGCTAAGGGATTAACGATTAATGCCAGTTTCAATCTCATTTCCCCTCTAATTCGCGTGTCCACCTGGCAGCAGGTATCTGAACTATTAACGAGTTAGGTTTGAATTTTAAAACATTCGAGGGAGGGGTAAG
>DDKQ01000057.1:0-778 GCA_002339355.1 Candidatus Subteraquimicrobium carltonvillense
TTGGGAGTCGGCAGTAAACAAATTATTATAAATCCTTACACTCCCGACTACCCACTTAGAAACTACCGACTCTCTTCACGTGGGATCCACTGGCGTTTCTCATCGATGATGTGGATCACTTCCCACCCACTTCTCTGTAACTCTCTGCCTATGAATCTACGATGGCACTTCCAAGGCAGCCTTTCTGAACACATTACCACAGTCTTAGCTCTAGTAGCAATGCCCTCCAAGCTCTCAATGCCTTCTCTGAATTGTTGAGAAAGGGTATAAGCTTCATAGCCACCCGAGCGATAACCTCCCAACTCCTCACCCAAGTAGATGTAGCCAATTCCCGCTTCACTCAAAATATGGGCGAGATTCTCCCTTTTAAAGTGCTCTAACTTACTTGTGGGAAACCTTCTGACATCGACCAAAGTTTGGATCCCATAATATTCAAGCAATTCTATGAATTCATCCGAGCCTCTTGTGCTTGAACCAATGGTGTATATCCTTTTTTCGTGCACTTGAAGCTCCCCTGAAAAGAGGAATATCAGATTCCTATTACTTCTCCCTTGATCGTGGAATCGATGTGAAGAAAACCCAGAGAGTTACAAGGGGCGAAGATCTTATCGGTGGGACTGCCAGGATTGAAGAAAAGTATCCCATCGATTATTTGGTTGAATGGTTCATGGGTATGACCGTAAACTATGCAATGAACCCCGGAGAATTCAGCCTTAATACGCTCAACCAATCCTTGGGGTGGGCCCCAACCGTGGATTAAACCAATTCTAAAATTTTT
>DDKQ01000057.1:1112-10179 GCA_002339355.1 Candidatus Subteraquimicrobium carltonvillense
AAATTTTTTACCTCTATAACTTCCTTCCTCGATAAAACCTCTCTTACATCGGGATAACCCATGTTCCCCCAGACCGCTACCGTCTTCGTGATCCCGTTTAATAACTTCAACACGCCCACTTTAACCAAGTCCCCTGCATGTAGGAGGAGATCGACATCTCTGAAGTGATTTCCCAGCAGTGCCTTTAATTCCTCAAGATCTTCCGAACTTTGAACGTGTGTATCGGCGACAACTCCGATCTTCACTGTCTAACTCCCTCTTTAACCTCCTCCCGACCATACGGTCGCCTCATTCCCTCCGTCACAAGAGCCATTTTTAGCACCTCATCCATATGTTCAGCAAAGATACACTTTAAACCTTTAAGAACATGCTCTGGCACCAGCTCTAAATCCTTCTCATTATCCTTTGGAAGGATGACTTCCTTCAGCCCGGCCCTGTGGGCTGCAAGTATCTTCTCTTTTATGCCTCCCACCGGAAGGACATGGCCTCTCAAAGTAATCTCACCGGTCATGCCCACATCCTTTCTCGCCGCTTGCTTGGTTAAAGCCGAAACGAGAGCGGTGGCCATGGTGATTCCAGCGGATGGACCATCCTTTGGAATTGCTCCAGCGGGGACGTGGATGTGGATATCGTATTTGTCGTAGAAATCTCCCTCTATTTTAAGAGCTGAAGCTCTGGAGCGGATGTAACTTACAGCCGCTTGGGCCGATTCACGCATTATCTCTCCCAAATGGCCGGTTAGGATCAGCTTGCCCTTGCCCTTCATGATGGTGGCTTCCACGGACATGACATCTCCACCCACTTCTGTCCAGGCTAAAGCGGTGGCCACACCTATCTCATCCTTTTGCTCCGCCACCCCATATCTGAACTGAGGGGGCCCTAAGAATTCTTGAAGATTCCTCGCGGTGACTTTAACCTCCTCCTCTTTACCTTCCACCACCGATCGGGCTACCTGACGACAGATAGCGGCTATTTTTCTTTCCAGATTCCTCACTCCAGCCTCACGAGTATGCTCCCTGATTATCTTACGCAGGGCATCTTCGCTTATCTCTAATTGCTCCTTAGTCAATCCATGCGCTTCCAATTGTTTCGGAATGAGGAACAGCTCGGCGATCTTGACCTTTTCTTCCTCGGTGTAACCGGGAAAGTGAATTACCTCCATTCGATCCCGAAGGGCTGGGGGGATGGTATCCAAAATGTTTGCCGTGGTTATGAACATGACATTGGATAAATCGAAGGAAACCTCCAGATAGTGGTCGCTGAAAGCAAAATTCTGCTCGGGATCCAAAACTTCAAGTAGGGCAGCGGAGGGATCTCCTCTAAAGTCGGCTCCTATCTTATCTATCTCATCTATCATGAAAACGGGATTTTTCGTTCCCGCCTGGCAGATTGTTTGAATTATCCTTCCTGGTAAAGCACCTACATAAGTGCGTCTATGTCCCCTTATCTCAGCTTCGTCTCGAACTCCGCCAAGGGATATGCGAATGAACTTTCTCCCCAATGACCTAGCAATGGATCTTCCAATGGATGTCTTCCCCGTTCCGGGAGGACCTACAAAGCACAGGATGGGACCTTTCATCTTCCTCGATAACTTATGGACGGCTAAATATTCCAAGACCCTTTCCTTAGCCTTTTCTAATCCGTAGTGATCCTCGTCCAAGATTTTCGCCGCCTCATGAAGGTCAAGTTTCTCCCGATCCTCCCTGGACCAAGGGATGTTGATTAACCAATCCAGATATGTACGGACGACGGAAATCTCGGCTGAGCCCGGTGGCATCATCTCCAATCTGTCAACTTCCTTAAGAGCCTTTTTCTCAACCTCTGAAGGCATTTTGGCCTCTCTTATCTTTGCCTTTAACTCTTCTATCTCCGCGGTTCGTTCATCGAGTACCCCAAGTTCCTTCTGAATGGCTTTAAGTTGCTCCCTCAGGAGGTATTCCTTTTGCGTCTTGCCCATTTGCTCTTTCACCCTGGATTGAATCTTGCTCCCAATCTCCAATATCTCAATCTCCCTATTTAAAAAGCCTCCGATCTTCTGCAGTCGATCCCTGGCATCCATCGCCTCCAATATTTGTTGTTTCTCCTCGGTTTTAAGGTTTAAATGAAAAGCAATAAAATCTCCCAGCCTACCAGGTTCATCTATATTGAAGGCGGCCAATAGGACTTCTTGAGGTGTGGGCTTCCCCAGTCGGGCACATTTCTCAAACTGGGAAACCAAACTCCTCATGAGGGCCTCGATTTCAAGGGTTTTTTCCTCCGGTTCCTTTAAAACTTCGATTTTTACCTTGAAGAAGGGGTCCGTTTGCAGAAATTCCCTTATTTTAACCCTCGTTAGCCCCTCCACCAGGGCTTTGGCGGTCCCATCGGGAAGTTTGAGCTCCTGCATGATGGTGGCGACACAGCCCACTCCATACAGGTCCGTGGTTTCCGGCTCCTGTATTTCTGCCTTCTTCTGAGCCGCGAGTACAATAAAACGATCGCTTTTCATGGACTCTTCCAAAGCCTTTATGGATCTCTCTCGCCCCACGAAGAGGGGGATCACTAAATTTGGAAAGATGACCATATCTCTCAGGGCAATTAGAGGAAGCTCCTCTGGAATTTTAAATTTTTCTTTGGGCATGTCTCCCACCATTATCCTTCCTTTCAATGTACATTGTAGTCTTTTAAGACGAGTTGTAAATCTAACGTTCTTAAAGATTTCTGCAGATCACCTTGAAATTCCTTTTGAAGACCAAAAACACTTTATTAAAGGATTCATTTCTGCTTTCATAGAATTTATAAGTATTAAAAATGGAGAAGCTGCCGTGAACCTGAGATTTAATGTATTACGCCTGTTACCTCTACTATTAATTTTAATTTTCTTGCCTTATCCGTCAAACCAGTCTTCGAGTGAGCCTCCTCAAATCTCCATGCAACTAACCTTCGATAAACCATATTTTTCACCCAGTGAATATTTCAGCATGACTACGACGATTCTCAACAATTCCAATTCACCCATAAAAAGAACGAAGCTTACATTAACACTTTATAGAGAACAAACGCCCACAAAACCCAAAAGGGTTGTCCTCGAACAGAGGTTTTACGTTCCTCCCCTTGATCCAGGTAAAATTGCTCAATTTAAGCTTAGCAAAAAAGCTTCCAATTTAAAAATCGGCGAGGGAGCTCATCCGGTTAAGGCCATTTTGGCCCAAAGAGGAACGATTCTCGCGGAGAAGGAAACCGCCCTCGTATTGGTGGATCCAAAACCGGTGCCTCCTCTACTAGTTGTTATAATCTGGAACCTCCATGATAGAGTCCATTACGAGCCCAATGGTATTTTCATGGATCAGCAAATCCAGGTCGACTGCAGTACAAATCCGCAAAACCCGGGCATTTATTTCCAGCATCTTTCCGCCCTGGCTCAACATCCAAATGTCCAAGTGAACTTGAATTTTACCCCCGTCCTCGTCGAGCAAATTCTCAATATAAGTGACGGTTATAAATTCAAAAAGAACGGCAAGAAAAAAGCCATGCCAGAGACTTCCCAAGAGGCGAGAGATGCCGAAGAAATTTTGAAGGGATACGAACGGATCATAAAAAATAAACAGGTCGAATTGATCCCCGCTCCCTATGCCTATCCCGCCCTTTCCGATGTTGCCAAGAGAGGATGGAACGATGATGGATTAATCCAAATTGAAAAAGGAAAGGAGATTCTCTCCGAAGCCTTTAACCTCCCTCCAGAAAATCTTAAATCGGTTTATCCTCCGGATTTGAGTTTGAGTGAGGATTCCTTATATTATCTGGCCCGTAGTGGCGCTGAATATTCCGTGCTTGATGAGCGCTTTTTAATGGACATTCCCACAGTGGAGGGAGATGTCCACAAGTCCTATCGCGTCCAAGATAGAGCGGGTAATCGATTGACCATCTTCTTTACTGATGGTACAGCCACCAAAACCTTGGTAGAGTTCAAAGATGAGGAGTGCGCAACCCAGAGACTCATTGGTGTACTTGCTCAAACCTACCTTAAACAACCCGAAATCCAGCAGGTCGTGGTCATCGCTCCAAAAGATAGATATTGGAGACCCACGCAGACATTACTGGAAATGTTATATTCCAAGTTGGAACAAACGCCCTGGATTAGGACAACAACCCTGAGCACAGCCGCACAGTTAGTTCCCCCCTCAACTCAGCCACTCATATTGGCCGGTGGAGATGGTGAGGAAAGTTACATCAAGCTCAACTATTATCGGAAGATCGAAAAGTCACGGGAGTTCTTAAATCTCTTCTCCAAGATGGTATTGGAGGATAATCCCCTCAAAGAAAAATTCCTTAATCTTCTCCTCATCGCTCAAAGCAGCGATTGGATGGAAATCCAAAGGAATCCGCAGCTTGTAAATTATGGATTGGATTTCGCAAAGACATTGCAAAGAAGGATTGAATCTGAGTTGGCAAAGATGAAGATACCTAAAAGACAGGTGGTCACCTTAACCTCACGAACAGGCAAGGTCCCCATACCCATCTATAATGATACTGACTATATTGTAAGAGTTCTCATCATCGTGAGAGGAGAAGATTTCTCCTTCCCCGCCGGTAATAAAAAGATGGTGAGCTTAAAACCAAAGGAAAATTTATTCACATTCCCAGTCATCGCAAAGACCACTGGTTCATCCGCCATCGAAGCAGCGATTCACGTCGGCGACAAAGAAATAGAAAAATCCACCATAATCGTAAAAAGCACCTATTTTACCAGAACGTTCATTTTCATCCTCATAACCCTTTTGCTTCTGGGAACACTCTTAACCCTGTTGGGACGGTTCATTAAGCTTAAGAAAAAAATCGAAAGATAAATGAGAGATATCTTTGGCACCTTTGTCAAAATTGGGTTTATCTTCCTCATCGCCGTAGTCATCATCAACGATCTTGGCGCCATTGCCATGACTTATTGGCAGGCATCGGATTTCGCTCAAGTTGTGGCAGATGCCGCGGTTTCTTCCTACAAAGCTTCCCATACATGGGATGCAGCCTTGGATGCGGCCAAAGAGGTCGCTTCCCACAGAGGGGTAAAGCTCACCGACTTCAAAGTGAACGAGGATAGGGTCACGGTGTCCATCGAAGTTCCACCAAAAAGAACATTGATCATTCATCGGATAAAATCCTTGACGCCCCATCTTTCAGCATCCGCCACCGCGAGCGCATCGGTCCGGTAAAGCCCACGGGTTTTAAAACTATAGCCACAAATCGTGGAAAGTTTATAATAGGTATAAGTAATTTTGGGGTTATGAGACATGGGTCATGAGATAGAAAATGGCATGGAACACGAGAATATACCCTTGGCCCATGACTCTTGACCTGGAAGGTGGGGAATTTGAATAAAGAAATTTACGACGCCATGATAATTGGAGGAGGCCCCGCCGGTCTGACTTCGGGTATCTACATGGCCAGATCGATGGTTAAAACACTGCTCATCGAGAAGGAAACATTGGGGGGACAGGCTTTAACCACGGACCTCATCGAGAACTATCCGGGATTTCCCAAAGGAATTTCCGGTCTTAAGCTCATGCAACTGATGGAGGAGCAGGCACAACACTTCGGATTAGACATAGCACTACCTTGTGAGGCAATTTCCATCGAGAAACAGAATAGATTAAAGAAGGTCATCACGAGCAGGGGTGATTATCTCACAAAAGTGATAATAATAGCCACGGGAGCTCATCCCGCAAAACTCAACATTCCAAGAGAAAAAGAACTCCAAGGTAAAGGGGTCTCTTATTGTGCCACTTGCGACGGACCTCTTTTTAAAGATAAGGTCGTTTTAGTGGTCGGTGGTGGAGATGCAGCCGTTGAAGAAGCACTGCTTTTATCAAAATTTGCTTCAAAAGTCATTGTGGTTCACCGTCGTGACGAGCTCAGGGCAACCCAGATCCTGCAAGATCGAGCCTTCAAGAATCCAAAGATAGAATTCCTCTGGAATTCAAATGTGAAGGAAATTTTGGGAAGAACCAAGGTGGAAGGAGTGATTGTTCGCGATAAAACAAGCAGGGAGCTCAGAAAAATTCCAGTTGCTGGTATATTTGTTTACATCGGGACCATTCCCAATAGCAATTTTGTCAAAAATATTTTGCATCTCGACGAAAAAGGATACATAATAACCGATGAGAAACTCGAAACTTCAGTGGAGGGTATATTCGCCGCAGGCGATGTCAGGAAAAGTCCTCTTAAACAGGTGACGACAGCCGTAGGAGAAGGTGCTCTCGCTGCAATTTCGGCTCAAAAATATGTCGAGCAAAACTTTAGTAAAGGAAGTGAAAGATAGGAAAGGAGATTAATATGGGCGGGAAAGTCATCCATTTAAACGACGATAATTTCAAAGAAGAGGTTCTAAAATCGAACATCTCTGTCCTCGTGGATTTCTGGGCTGCCTGGTGTGGTCCTTGTAGAATTATTGCGCCCATTCTTGATGAAATAGCTGGAGAGTATGTGGGGAAAATAAAGGTAACTAAATTAAATGTGGATGATAATCCAAACACAGCTGCACAATATGATATCCTGAGCATCCCCACCCTTATCCTATTTAAAAACGGAGAAGTGCAGAAAAAATTGGTGGGTGCTCTGCCTAAAAAGAAAATTATCGATGAACTTTCACCTTGGCTCTAATAACAAAAAGGGATATCCCCGTAGACTTATCCCTCGCGAATGGAGGACATTATGACCATAGTGGTTATCGATGGAATGGGTGGGAGCATTGGACATCAGATAGTCACCCGCTTGCGGGAAAATGTACCGGAGGCTGAGATAGTGGTTTTGGGGACGAATGCCATTGCCACGAGTAACATGATGAAGGCCGGCGCCAACCGAGGTGCTACGGGAGAAAATGCGGTAAAGCTCTCCGTAAACAACGCCGACATCATCATCGGATCGATTTCGGTAGTGATCCCAGATTCTATGATGGGAGAACTTACTCCGGGCATGGCCGAGGCTATCGCTGCCTCGCCCGCCCAGAAGATTCTACTACCCTTAAGCCACCCCCATATCGACTTGATTGGAGTCACTCACCTACCCCTACCACATTTAATGGACGAGGCCATGGCCTTGGTGAGGAAAAAACTTGGTCTACCACAGGAGGTCAAAGAAGATGTGTGAAGCAAAGGTTTATATGGAAAAAGAGGGGAATCTCGTAGAATTCATGGAAAATGTGATCACCATAAAGCCCGAAAGGGATAAATTGCTACTGGTGGATCTCTTTGGTGAACAAAAATTCGTGGAAGCCGATGTAAAGGAGATCAAATTCCTCGATCATAAAGTAATCCTCACCGAAAGGGAAAAACAACAAAAATAAGTTTAAGCAGGATTTTCCAAAAGTTTATAGAATATAATTATTAATAGTTTAGACCACGAAGGTCTAAATTCGGCTCGAAAGCCGAGCAACTTCGTGGTTTTTGTTTTTAGAGAGAATTTGTATTTGAGGCTATCCAGGAAATTTCAAGGAGGTGAATCTACTGTGTGCATTGGGGGAGTTAACTTGCCGCAGTTTAAGCTCTCCATTCATCAGACCATTGAGCTCGGTAAACTCTACGAGAAGCACACCAAGCAATGGCGAAACATAGCCAAAAACGCGGATTTAAAGAGCTTAACTAGTGAACTTTCCACCGCGGGGAGTAAAATTTCCGAATCGATTTCTTCCCTCCAAAAAGTCTTAGAAGAGCTAAACCGCCTTTCTTCAGAAGGAGAATCCGTAACCATAACCAAAATATAAGGGAAAAATTCGACACTAATGGATGGCACTAGCCTCCTAAAGAACCTCAAGGTTCGTTTCAAATGCTTAAAAGTTGAAAGGAGGCAATATTGATGCATATACCAGATGGATTTTTAGGCGCAAAGACTTGGGTTTCAACGGCGGTAGTTTCCACAGGAGCTTTGGGATACGCAGTCAAGAGGGCAAATGAGAAACTGGGCGAAAAACAAGTCCCACTTATGGGCGTTGCGGCTGCATTCATCTTCGCTGCTCAGATGTTAAATTTTCCTGTAGTCGGTGGAACATCGGGTCACTTCCTGGGAGCGGTCTTTGCTGCGATATTACTTGGTCCATGGATGTCCTGTTTAACAATGGCCATGGTCCTGGTGGCACAATGTCTCATATTTCAAGATGGTGGTCTCACCGCTTTAGGAGCTAATATCTTCAACATGGGCATAATCGGAGGAATCCTGGGCTACTACATCTACTTTGGATTAAAGTACCTCATTAAGGGAGAAGTGGGTACATTTACAGCCACCTTTGTGGCAGCTTGGGCATCGGTGGTTCTGGCTTCGGCTGCCTGTGCCATAGAACTGGCCATCTCCGGCACCTCTCCCCTGTACGTGGCCCTTCCAGCTATGGTCTCCATACACGCTTTAATCGGTATAGGTGAGGGACTTATCACCACCGTAGCCATAGCCCTCGTACACAAAACGAGACCGGATCTTTTGGCCTTGGAGAAGGTGTGAGGTGATGAAAGCGAAAAGGGTTATACTTTTTGGCTTACTTGTCTCATTAATTCTGGCCATCTTTATCTCGCCGTTTGCCTCTTCCTGGCCAGATGGGCTGGAAAAAGTGGCTGAAAAATATGGTTTCTTGGAAAAGGGAGAGGGGCATGAAGTCTTTCATGCTCCCATTCCCGATTACGCCATGCCAGGCATAAAAGTGGAGCCGGTAGCCACCGCCCTCGCTGGATTGGTGGGAACATTGATTGTTTTTGTGATCGCATACGGAGTGGGAATCGTCATAAAAAGAAAGGCTGAGCCCAAGTAAGCCTAAAGAGGCTAAGTAAACCGTCAAAAGTTTTGTTCAGTAGAGAACTGCTCTTAGAAAATTCTAAATCCAAAGCACCAAATTCTAAACAATATTAAATGACCAAACATGTCCTGAGCAAAGTCGAAGGAATCCAAAGGTTCAAAACAAAATAAAATAAGGTTTAGGGTTTCCAAAAATTTGGATTTTGAATTTGTTTAGGATTTAGGATTTCGAATTTAGTATTTAGGTGTACTAATCGCAGACATTGTAACACTCCAGTCAGGTATAATTTGTCAAAGAACACAAACCAATACCTAGAAA
>DDKQ01000058.1:0-5815 GCA_002339355.1 Candidatus Subteraquimicrobium carltonvillense
ATTACTGTATTTTTTCTAAAGTGGGTGGGCTCCATCTTTGGATAATCCTGCGTTAAACAGCAAATTGGACTATTAACGAGTTAGGTTTACATTTTATACATTCGAGGGAGGGGTAAGTGCTTAAGAAAACCGTGTCGGAGCCTCGCCTATGAAAACTTTTAAGCATACTCAAAGTTTTGTAGCGAGGCGAGACGCGAGAGGCCCCGTAAAGCTCGTTTCACTCGCTAACGGGGTAAACGGCCGACTGCGCCTGCCCCGTGGGCACGATAGTGCCTTTTGGGGGTGTTTTCGGAGCACTTCACCCCGACCGTGGTGTTAACCATCTTGTTAATAATACAAGTAAATTTTGAAATTATGACCCATGCACAAATTTTGAATTTTTATGAGATTTCTTCCAGTATCAACTCGATGATCTCGGGGATTTTTGCCTTAAGTTCCGGTGAGAGCTCCATTCCCCAATCGATTTCTTTGGGCTGAATGCCAAAGATAACCGTTTGGGGACATTTACCCATGCGCTTTGCCATCTCCAGAGCTTCAAGCAATCCAACCTCGTGAGCGGAGGTAAAGTATCTCTTGGGCTTCGCCTTGATATCCTCGGGACGGAATTTAAAGATCGCGCCGGGCTCACGCCCGGCGTCGATGGCGTCGATGACTATGAGTCTGTCGGCGCCTTCGATGAGATAGCCAAGATCAAAGCCGGCAGTGCCTCCATCAATAACCCTCACATTCTTGGGCAAATCCAGCTTCTCCATCTCTCGAATGACATGGACACCTATCCCCTCGTCCTTGAGGAGGATATTTCCCACTCCCACGACAAATATCTGTTCATGGAATTTTGAATCGGCGCTACCCACTCTCACTCTTCCGGTCTAACTCCAAAGAACATATACAGGAACGACTTGAAATCCTCGGCCAAACTTAAGTAGACATGCAGAGCCACGGTGATGATGAATGCCCACATGGTCATGTAATGGATCAGCCTCACGTGTGCCAAACCACCAACCCACACCGTGAACCAGGCAAAGTAGTCAGCCGTGGGACCATAAAGGGCAAAACCGCTGATCGCCTGAAAGATCAATAGAAGGGGCCACAACCAGCCGTAGATCAGCTTCTGGGGGGGATTATACTTCCCCACCTCCGGGTGTTCCCTCTTAATGAACAGATAATAGACGACGATTTTGACGGTATTCCTGATATCCCTTGGACGTAAGGAAAATTCGTGCCAATCGCGGGCTGCACCCAAAAATGCCCAGTAAATTCGAGTCACCAAGTTGATGAGAACCACGTACATGCAGATGAAGTGGACCCACCTCATTATACCCATGCCACCCCCAAAGAAGGGACGATGGATATACCAGCCGGAAATCGCCAATCCACCCATGCATAGCAGGTGTATCCAATGCATTACTCGAGCCGGCAGGGGGTGTTCTTCTACCATTCTAGCCATTTTCGCACCTCCTAGCATAACATCCTGATCTTAACAGGATGTCTAGCCGATTTGGAACTTGAGAACTCGGTTAGTCCTTGGTTCAATCACGTGAACCGCACAGGCAATTCACGGATCGAAGGATCTAACCACCCGCACGATGTTGATGGGATTATTTGGATCGGGCACCGGCGTTCCAATGAGAGCCTCTTCGATGGGACCTCTTTGACCCTCCTCATCCCTGGGACAGACATTCCAATTCGTAGCCGCAATGACCTGGTAACGTTTGATCTTCTTACCCTCTATCTGAACACAATGGAGAAGACAGCCTCGAGGAGCTTCCACCATGCCTATTCCCTCACCCTTCTCGGGAACGGGCTTATCGTCGCAGACATCGGTATTTCCCGCTTTGAGATTGTCCACCAGCTCATCCAGCCAATCGAGCATGACTTCGGCTACCATCTTGCACTCCCAGGCTCGAGCGGCGTGGCGAGCCAACGCTGAAGGGTGTGCTCCGATCTTGGTCACCAAGTCCATGAATCCCTTATCCTGCGTTATGAGCATCCTGGCGAGGGTATTCACTTCTACCGGTTTACCATCGTATCTCGGAGCCTTTGCAAAGGAATATGCACCCTCCTTATCCAGATCATACACCGTCTTACCCTCCGTTGGATGCAATCCTCCGCAGTCCTCCGTGTACCAAGAGTATTTGACCGCCTCTTTGATCTTGGTGGGATCGAATTCCTTAACCTCGGTTATCTTTCCCTCCATGATCACACCAGACTTGAGGAAACGGTTCTTATAGTCGCCCGATACACCGAGATCGAACATGCCGAAGGATAAGAAGTTGCCGACACCAGCTCCCACCTTCAGTTGATGGATGGGTAGAAGAGGACCGGTTCCCAAGGCAAGGACATCCGCCAAATAGACATTGTTGACGAAATCGATCAAATCCATGAGGTGATATTTGAAGGCGGCGATCATGTCCGGCGTGGGATGGATGGTCACCCCTCCCGGAACCAGAGTGCAATAGCAGGGCATCTTTCCACCGAAGATCGTCAACATTTCATGAGCCTTCTTCCTCTTCTCCAAAGCTTCGAGGTAATGTGCTACGGCCGTGGTGACGATCTCAGGGTCATCAACGCTGAATTCATCGGGTTCATACCTGGGCGTGAGGGGGTATGTATCCCCTGCTTCGACCAGTCCAACTATCTTATCCTTCACCGCCAACAGCTCGGGGTCTTTACCCGTATACTTGGCTATAGCCATGACATCCAAGTAGTCCAGGGCTGCAAGGTGATAGAAGTGGAGAATGTGGGACATAACGTAGTTCGAACCAACAATCAAATTGCGGATGATCCTGGCGTTATCGGGTACCTTCGCATCAAAAGCATCATCGAGGTTTTGCGCGGCAGCGAGACCATGAGAGGCCGGGCAAACACCACAAATCCTCTGGGTGACGATCTGGGCATCTCGAGGGTCTTTACCCACTAAGAGTTGCTCAAAACCACGAGCCATGGCTCCCGTGCTGTAAGCCTCTTTTACCTTACCGTCCTCGACTTCAACTTCGATCTTTAAATGTCCCTCAATCCTGGTTATGGGATCGATTGTTATCTTTTGTGCCATTACTTCTCACCCCTTTCCGGTGGACCACCTTTGCCAAGGCGTCCAGTGGCTATTTGACCAACCAAGTGGAGACCAATGCCAGCGACGGTTACGATACCGAGCACTTTGGCAATAGTATCTGCACTGACCTCGTAGCCGGCGATTCCGGGAATGCCGATTTCCGGTAATTTCTCGTAAAGGGGCGAAAACTTGACATAGAACTCAGGCTGAGTACATCCCTGGCAAGGAGCATTGGCATCGATACAGAAATTGGTTCCGGCATTCCACTTCCTCTTGGGACAATCAGCGTAGGTGAAGGGACCTTTACACCCCTTTAGTAGTAGGCAGTAATTTGCTTGCTCGGGATCGTTGAAGTCTTCGACGAACTTCCCAGCTTCGAACCAGTGTCGCCTGGGACAATTATCATGGATCAGAGTGCCATAAAACTCCTTGGGACGACCGTATTTATCAAGACCATCTAACACAGCATCCTTTCCAAAGAGCAACAATTTAACCACGGTTCCAATCACCCAATCCGGATGAGCGGGACAACCCGGAATCTTAACCACTGGGGTGCCCAGAATATCCTGCACGCTTGAGGCACCTGTGGTTTCCCGATTCGCTGCGGGGATCCCACCAAATGAAGCACAGGCACCTATGGCAATGACCACATGAGCATCTTTGGCAACTCTCTTCACCCAATCCACAGCTGAAGTTTCGCCGATTTCGCAGAAGCGACCTCCTTCCGCCTTGGGCAAAGCGCCCTCAAAGATGTAGACGTATTTACCCTTCGCTTCCTCCATGGTAGTCTCTATAGCATTGAGAGCAACATCCCCAGCTGCCGCCATTATATTGGGGTGAAACCTAACGGATAAAATATCCAAGACCAATTCAGCAGGGGTAGGTTCCCGGGGATTAATGAAAGAGATTGTGCAACCAGCACAACTTTGCCCTTGCATCCATATCACCGGTGGCTTACCCTTCGCCGCCTCCTCAAGAGCTGCAGCAATTTGAGGGATATAAATTTCCGATAGTCCTAGCATAGCGGCGATGCTGGCACAATATTTCAGAAAATCTCTACGGCTTAAGCCCTTAAAAATGCTTTCCACGGATCAAACACCTCCTAAGCTTTGAAGGATGCCAAGACGGCAGCACCAAGGGCAGTGAACATGCGAGCACAGACTCTAAAAAATTCAAGACGAGTGATCTTCATCCACATACCTCCCTCTTAACTTACCCAGATTAATTCGCCAAAAAGAAAAGTGGAATCCTTTTCAAAGGCTCCACTTCTAAAATCCCCTTAAATTTATCACCCCCTCCGTGAACATTACTGCTCCAATTGCCAGATTTCTAAAAAAGGCGTGCTAAAAGGATACTTATTTCGTATAATACTATCATTGGTATGGCCATAACAGCCATGGTTATGGGACTCCAATCGGGAGTAATTATAGCCGCTACAATTAGGATGATAATATATGCCACCCTCCATTGCCTTCTAAGCGCTTGGGGACTCACAACACCCAATTTTACTAAAAATAATATAACTACGGGAGTCTCAAAACCAACTCCACAGGCCAACAGGAATAAAGCCGCGAAGGCAACGTATTTATCGAATAAAAGGATCGGATTTAACAGTCCCTCCCCTTGAGCTATCAACCACTTCACGCTCACCGGTAGCAGATACATATAACCAAAGACCACGCCGCAGATAAAGAAGAAAATGAGCAAACATAAAATCGGATAAATGAATCTCTTCTCTTTCCTTCTCAATGCGGGAGCCACGAAGGCCAAGAATTCATAGAGTATGATCGGAAAGGCAGCAAAGACTCCTGCAAAAGCTGCAATACGAAACCTGCCAATAAAGGGCTCCATCACAGTCCCATAATATAACTTGTGCCCTCCCAAGGGTTTAGTTATGAGCCATAGAATTGGCTTCCAAAATGCATAACAGGCACATGCCCCTATAAAAACCGCAAAGATGCAAATAATGAGACGTCTTCGGAGCTCTTCAAGATGTTCAATGAAACTCATTCTCTTTTCAACCACTTGCCAATCCTCCAACCAAACGAATCACTTAGTGCTTCCTGAACATCCCAAAGTTTCCATAATCTCACTTTCAAGCTCCGAAGAATTTTTAAACACTTTATGCTTTTGCCAATTTCCCAGCTAATCCTATTAATGTCCGCTAACTTTTTTAAATTAATGATTTCTAATCCCAACAATTTAATATTCCTCATAATACAATTAGCTGTAATTTCTACGATCAAACAAAAATTCCTTCAAAAAATATCAAATTTTATGAACTTGTTCTCCTTCATATCCGCCCGACTTTCGACATTCCTCAGCGGGTTTGTCGGGACGAAGCCTTTTAAAACTGGGGTTGCGAAGTTTTCCATCCTTTGTCCAGCCCCTGAACTCCACCTCGCAAACCAAGGATGGTCTGATGAATTGAGCGGGTCGGTCGATCTCCAGCTTGTAAGAAAAGGAGTGTTCACCGGTCCTCAATGCTTCAAGTTGTGACAACAGTCCCTTCAATTTTTCCTCGGCCAGTCCCGTACCCACTTGACCCACGTGAATGAGTTCTCCACCATGATATACTCCCAATATCAGGGAACCAAAAACTTCCTCCCTACGTCCCCGCCCCAGGGTATAACCACAGATCACACAATCCTGCGTCAAAATCCTCTTTATCTTCAGCCAAAGATTAGTCCTTTTGCCCTCGATATAAGGGCTATTCGACTCCTTGGCTACTATTCCCTCAAACCCTTGAACTGAGGCTTGCTC
>DDKQ01000058.1:6243-7182 GCA_002339355.1 Candidatus Subteraquimicrobium carltonvillense
AGAATCTTCCTCCTCTCAATCAAGGGGAGCTTAAACAGGGGAGAGCCATCGAAATACAAAATATCGAAGGCGATATAGGTCACGGGTGTGAGTTTTGACAGTATATCGATTCGTGCATCATCCTGCAGCTGCTCCCTTTCCAAAAGCTTCTGGAAATTGGGCTTACCATCTCTTAAGAAGACTATTTCCCCATCGAGGATTGCTTCCCCGCCCCTCAAAGCTAAATGTAAATCATTGAGCTCAGGATAAGAGCGGGTGATATCCCTAAGTTTCCGATTTTGAAGCCCGGTGCCTCCGGTTACACCATCTCTGGGGGCGGTTAAAAAAGCGATACATCTTACACCATCCCATTTGAGTTCAAAAATATGATTGGAGGAATCAAAGGGACGAGCCAATTGGGCAAGCATGGGTTTTATGGAACGCTTCATCCACGAGTTCATTTTTTAAGATGGACTAATTACCGAGTTAGGTTTACATTCAGTCATTCAAGGGAGGGGTAAGTGCTTAAGAAAACCGTGTCGGAGCCTCGCCTATGAAAACCTTTGAAACATTCTCACAGTTTTGTAGCGAGGCGAGACGCGAGCGGCCCCGTAAAGCTCGTTTCACTCGCTAACGGGGTAAACGGTCGACTGCGCCTGCCCCGTGGGCACGATAGTGCCTTTTTGGGGTGTTTTCGGAGCACTTCACCCCGACCATGGTGCTAACCCATCTTGTTAATAATACATTTAAGATTTGAATGTCTGGAAAATTGCTATCGAAGTAAATTCTGAATTGACAAAGTTATAGCGTTTTGACAGGAAGAGCAAAAATTTTCTTCCTTAAAATCAGTATCCATCAAACTATTCGAGAAACACATTACACACTTCACATGTGAACAATGGGACAAGCCAAAGGTGTGTCCAAGTTCATGAACGGCTTCCTTAATCGCCCTGGTTTTAA
>DDKQ01000058.1:7567-12791 GCA_002339355.1 Candidatus Subteraquimicrobium carltonvillense
GCCTGCCCGCTCTCGACGAGGGGTCGGGAGACGCCATAAAACTGGGGTTTCAGTCGGCATAAGGAAATTACGGCGCATCTTCCACGAACCTCAGCCTCGCCAAAGACAAAGTTAAGCATGGGAACGTATAAGTCCACCGACGTGACCCCAAGTCCCTTTAAAGCATCCTGAGGTAGAGCTTGCCTCACCTTTCCTAAAATCATCGTGGATTTGTATTGACCCCTCTTTGGATTGTAGGCATAGATGGGGTCGGGTAGAGCAGAGCCAATCTTACAGGGAAAACCAAATTTTTCCTCCAAAACATCCTGTAGAACAGCAAGGACGGAGGAATCGACATCTCCGATGGGAAAAAGATAGAGGTACTTCAGGCGCATATTATTTTCGTCCTTTAACGCCCCGACTTGTCGGGGCAGGCAGGTTCGTCATTAACCGCTCGGCATTCTCTTTAAGAATTTCGATTACCTCTTCATCCGTCGTCTGGGAGAAATCCAGATAGAACTGCCCAACTGCATAAAAAAACTCTGGAAGGTCGAGACAGATTATCTCGTCAACCTCCCCTTTTAACCGCTCGAAGGTATCTCGCGGGGCCACTGGAATAGCCAGTACCATTTTCTTAGGCTTTTCTTCCCGAATGGCGCTTATGGCAGCTAAAGCTGTGTAGCCGGTGGCCAAACCATCGTCTACCAATATGACCACTTTGTCCTGCAGACTTTTTGCGGACTTGTCCCCTAAATACTTCTTCCTGCGCCTATTTATCTCCTCTATTTGCCTTTCTACTTCCTCCCCAACATATTCGTCCGGAACACGCAAAGCCTCCTTTAACCCCTCGTTGAGCATTACCTTCCCCTTACCCGCTACGGCTCCTATGGCCAATTCAGGATTTCCAGGGGCACCTATTTTCCTGGGGATCACCAAATCGAGGGGTGCATTTAGGCTCTTAGCTACTTCACTGGCCACAACCACTCCCCCACGGGGAATTGCCACGACCACGACATTCTGCTGTTTATAATGGATTAGGCGCTGTGAAAGTTCTCTTCCAGCCTCACGACGATTGGTGAACACGTTTCATCCCCCAAACAACAAAGCTCTTTTTGCCAAAACATTGTCCTTAAGCACAAGGAGTGATTTTAAATTCTAAGCACAAAGCACTAAATTCTAAACAATATTAAATGACCAAACATGTCTGAGCAAAGTCGAAGGAATCCAAAGTTCAAAACAAAATGAAACAAGGTTTAGGATTTGAGCCACCTTTCTGGAATTATGTCCAGGGCATAATAACTTCTATGATTACTTCTGCAAAGTGCGCAAATAGTGTAAAATTCCAGGCAATTGGATGGTGATGATATGGCCGATTATGTACGAAAACAGAAGAAAAAATACTGCATGTTTTGCAAAGAGAAGGTAGAATACATCGATTATAAAGATGTCAATTTGCTCAAGAGATTCCTTTCGGATAAGGGAAAGATTAGACCCAAAAGGGCCACGGGAAATTGTGCTCAACACCAAAGGAAACTATCCATGGCCATAAAAAGAGCGAGGGAGATGGCTCTTTTACCATACACCATTCGGAAGTGAGAACAGAAAGTCGAACATAAATTTGGGATGAATTTTATTTGACTCTTATTGTGAATTAAAACAATAATAGAAAGTGTGTTTGGGAACGTCGCGAAGCGAGGGAATATGAAACGCGTAAAGATTATCCTGAGGAAAGATGTTGAAACCTTAGGAAATGAAGGGGATGTCATGGAGGTAGCTCCAGGTTATGCCCGAAATTTTTTGATACCCCAAGGTTTAGCGGTTGAAGCTACCGAGGCGAATATACAACAACTGGAAATTCAGAGAAGTGCTCTTGCTCGGAAGGAAGCTCAAGAGAGGGCAGAGTGGGAGGAGATTGCTAAGAGACTAGAGGGTCAAAGCATTGAAATCTTGATGAAAGCCGGTAGGGAGGGGAGACTCTATGGGGCGGTAACGTCCAAAGATATTGCCGAGGCCATTTCGAAACAGAAGGAAATAGCGTTGGATAAGAGGAAAGTGGTCTTGGATGAGCCCATCAAATTCCTTGGCACCTATCCCATAACCCTCAAAATTTATCCCAATATTGAAGCAAAAATCAACCTTCAAGTGACGGGAGAAGGAGGGTCCCACGATGAGGATGCCGGATGACAGCAGGGTGGATATTACCACCTCTCTGGAGAGAATCCCCCCACATAATCTCGAGGCAGAACAAAGCCTGCTCGGATCCATTCTCATTTCCGCTGATGCCATTCCGCTGGTCATGGAGATAGTAAAACCTGAAGATTTTTATCGAGAGGCCCATAGACATGTATATGAAGCGATCGTAAATCTTTATGCCAGGGGCGAGCCAGCGGATCCTATAACCACCGCCGAAGAATTAAAAGCGAGAGGAGTTTTGGAACAGGTGGGAGGAAAACCCTATCTCCACACCTTGGTGAGCATCGTTCCCACGGCGGCCAATGCAAAATATTATGCCCAAATCATCGAGCGAAATGGAATTTTAAGATCTTTGATTAAAGTGGCCACCAAGATCGCCGATTTGAGTTACCAAGCCCCTGAAGATGTTGAAACGGTAATCGATAAGGCCGAGAGTTTGCTCTTTGGGGTCTCTCAGAAGAGGATATCCGAGAAGTTCATCCATATAAAGGATTTGCTCACCGAGAGCTTCGAACAGATCGAGAAATTATATGAGAAAAGAGCCCACGTTACCGGAGTTCCCACCGGCTTTGTGGGATTGGATGAGCTCACTTCCGGTCTTCACCCATCCGATTTAATCGTGGTCGCGGCGAGACCCTCGATGGGAAAGACCAGCTTCGCCTTGGGAATAGCTCAAAATGTGGCCTTACAGGAGAAAATCCCCGTGGCCATCTTCAGTTTAGAGATGTCCCGGCAGCAGTTGGCTCAACGTCTGATGTGCTCGGAGGCAAGGGTGGATGCCCAGGCTCTAAGAACGGGTAACTTAAAAGAGGAGGACTGGCCAAAGCTCTCCAACGCTGTTGGTCGACTGGCGGAGGCACCCATCTTCATCGATGATACACCAAATATCACCATCATGGAGGTAAGGGCCAAAGCCCGAAGACTTATGGCCAAAGAGAAATTGGGACTGATCATCGTGGATTATCTTCAGCTCATGCAGGGAGATAGCAGAAGTGAAAATCGCCAGCAGGAGATATCGGAGATTTCTCGAGCCTTGAAGATTTTGGGTCGTGAATTGAATGTACCCGTCATAGCCGTGTCCCAACTTTCTAGAGCGGTTGAACAACGTCAGGATAAAAGACCTCTCTTAAGTGACCTTAGAGAATCTGGAGCTATAGAGCAGGACTCAGATCTGGTAATATTCATCTATCGGGACGAATATTACAATAGAGACTCGGAGGATAAAGGTACTGCCGAGATCATCATCGGCAAACATCGGAATGGTCCCACCGGTATAGTCAAACTCGCTTTCTTGGAGCACTATGCGAAGTTTGCCAGCCTCGCTAGGTAGCTCAGGGGCTTCGTGGACCAGTTCTTCTTGACTTTGCTGCTGCTTTATACTATGCTAAATAACGGGATTTTCCAGGTGTTTTATGCTGTTCGCCGGCAGGCAAGTTGGAGACGATACACATTTAGTATAGATGCTCAGATGGATGCGGACGCTTCTGTTTGAGTTATTTTTTTGTGCTCATTTAAGTTCATCAACCGAAAAAGGTGATTTAGAGTGCAGAAGTACGATGTGATTATCGTTGGTGCAGGTCCAGCCGGAATCTTTGCCGCTCTTGAGCTCTCGCGGAAAGGCAATCTTTCCATCGCCATAATGGAGAAGGGCGAGGATATAAACAATAGGACTCGGGAACCATCGAGTATCAACTCCGGTTGGGGAGGAGCGGGTGCCTTTAGCGATGGAAAGCTCAACCTCTCCACCGAAATTGGCGGATGGCTCAATCAATACATCTCCCGCCAGGAATTGGGCGATTTAATCGATTATGTTGACCAAATCTATTTGGATTTTGGAGCACCAAGGGAATCATACGAAGCCGATGAGATGACCTTGGGGAGGTTGAAGCGCAAAGCGGTCTCGGCGGATTTAATTCTGACCCCCACGCGGATTCGACATCTGGGGACGGATATTTGTGACAAGGTCCTTCGCAATATACGAAAATATTTTGATGGAAAGGTCGAGGTCAAGGCAAATACCAATGTAAAACACATTCTCACCGAAGATCGCACTGCGGTGGGGGTTGAAACAGATAAGGGTCAGAAAGTAAGGGCAAAATATGTCATCGTCGCCCCCGGTCGCGAGGGTGCGGAATGGCTGACCTCCGAAGTGCAACGTTTAAAGCTCACCCTTCAAGCGAATGCCGTGGATTTGGGCGTAAGATTGGAGGTGCCCGCTGTGGTCATGGAGCCTCTCACCAAAGAGCTCTATGAACCAAAGCTGATCTACTATTCCAGATCCTTTGGAGATCAAGTACGTCTCTTTTGCGCCTGTCCATATGGTGTGGTTTCCAGGGAGACCTACGGGGATGTGATCACCGTCAATGGTCACTCCTATCGAGATGCGAGAACGGAAAATACTAATTTTGCCTTGTTAGTCTCCACGACATTTACGGAGCCCTTTCATGAACCAATTGCCTATGGTAAATACATCGCCCGCCTCGCCAATCTCTTGGGAGAAGGAATAATCATTCAGCGATTGGGAGATCTTCAGGCCGGGCGGAGATCGACGGAGAGCCGCATCCGTAAAGGTACCGTGAAACCCACCCTTAGTGAGGCTACACCGGGAGATTTAAGCTTCGTTTTACCCTATAGGTGCTTGACGGATATCTTGGAAATGATAGAGGTTTTAGATAGGGTGGTACCCGGTGTAAACTCAAAAAATACTCTACTATATGGAGTAGAGGTGAAGTTTTATTCCTCAAGAGTTAAGCTAGAATCCACTCTAGAGACAGAGATAAAAAATCTTTATGCCATAGGAGATGGAGCGGGGATCACCCGTGGTCTCGTTCAATCCTCTGCTTCGGGAATAATAGCCGCTCGATCCATACTAAATATAGGCTAGACATAAATCGCCTACGGCAGAAGCTCTTTTTGCCAAACTGTTCTTAAGCAAAGGAATGGTTTTAAATTCTAAGCACAAAGCACCAAGTTCTAAACAATATTAAATGACCAAACATGTCCTGAGCAAAGTCGAAGGAATCCAAAGGTTCAAAACGAAATGAAATAGGGT
>DDKQ01000067.1:0-8309 GCA_002339355.1 Candidatus Subteraquimicrobium carltonvillense
TTAAATCCTCATACCATTCCTTGTGTATTGCAGCTCCATTAATGCGAAGTATTCCGCGTTGTAATAAGATGTCGATGACTCTTTTGGCACCACTTCTATTCAGACCGCTCTTCTGACTAATCTCATTGGGTTTAAGAGGTTGATATTTGCTCTTCTTGACCAGCAAATCCACTATCTCTTCGTGTTCCCCTTTTTCGAATACCTCCAATTGCTTGATGGTATCGGGATCATAGCGCCTATATTTCCTGCAATTTGTCTCGAGTATCATTCCCCCTCCGATGGTTGAGATGGGACTTAAACTCCTTACTATGTATTTGTCGAAGGGAACTGGCACCAGTTTTTTCTCCAATCTGAATTGGACCAGTGCACTTTCCCCAGGGAGGAGCTTCTCGCTATTCATGAGTATTACCCGAGCCACCGCTTCGCTTGTCCCGGAATAAAACTTCACTCTCTGTCTCCGATAAAGGGGCTCCGAGTTGGATTCCAGATAATGAAGTCGCGCGTTGATAAGGTGAGTAGGAATCAGAGATCCCACTTCGGCGAGAATCATCCCCCTCTCCAGCTCTTCTACTTTTACATTTGGCAGATTTACTCCCACCCTTTGACCAGCTGTGGCTTCAGAGACCCTGCGTCTGCGGATCTGAATGCTTCGAGCTTTAACCTTAAAGCCAAGGGGATATATCTCTACCTCATCGCCTTCCTTGATGCGGCCGGAAGCGATGGTTCCAGTGACCACGGTGCCATGACCGGGCATGATGAAAACTCTATCGATGGGCAACCGGAAAGCCTTGTCTCTCTCCTTCTCGTTCACCCTTCGAGCGATCTCGTCGAGGGCGTGTTTGATCTCAGTTATCCCTCGACCATCCTTGGAGGAGAAATATATGAGAGGAGCATTTTCCAGGAAGGTACCTTTAACTAATTGGGTAACCTCTTCGGTGGCGAGTTCGAGAAGTTCATCATCGACGAGGTCGATTTTGGAGATGACCATCAAACCGTATTTGATCTCCAATAGCCTGAGAATATCTAAATGCTCGCGGGTTTGAGGCATGGGACCATCATCGGCGGCTACGACAAGAAGGGCGATATCCACGCCCCAAATTCCCCGAAGCATGTTCCTTATCAATTTCTCATGTCCCGGTACATCGATGATGTCCAGTATTTGTCCGGAGGGCAGCTTAAGTGTGGCAAATCCTATATCTATTGAAATCCCCTTTTCCTTCTCTTCCTTCAGTCTATCCGTGTCTATTCCAGTTAATGCTTTCACAAGGGTTGTCTTACCGTGGTCGATGTGACCGGCGGTGCCCACCACCAGATTCCTCAACTCGTTCCTCCCTAGAAGCTCTGATACTCGAATAGCTTTTTGTTCCTTAACAAATCTATAAAATCTCGATTAGCGATTAGCGACGTTCGATCCACCCCCGACTCCCAACTAACAAACTCCCAATTAAAAGGGGGCAAGGGGAATCGAACCTCGCTCACTTCCGTTCGCTCCTTCGAGGGGAAACCCAGTGTTTCCCCTCGAATAACTCCCCATCCTTATGGATGATTAAGGGGGAATCCTTCCCCCTTAAAGAACCCCCTTAGTTCGATTCCCAAAATACTTTTCTCTTTCCAATTTGCCTAACCTAAAAAAATCGACCTTCTTCATGTCACAAGAGGGGGCAAGGGGAATCGAACCTCCTCCAGCTTTGTTAGAGCCGGCCAACGGGTTTGCAGCCCGCGGGGTGCCCAGCACCATTGCCCCCAAACCACGCTTTCAAATCATCCAATTGCTCATTGCTTTCAAATCTGATATAAGTATCTTGAGAGGGCAAAGGGTTCCAGGTAGCCTTCAGCTTCTTGGAAACTCAGGGATCCGCCAGATCCTGCCCTCTCGATTTTTATTACTATCTGAGCAATCTATCTGGAATTTTTATAATTATTATTAATTTTATTTATTCTATATTTTTATTCCTTTTTCCTGCCTAATATAAGAAAAAATTTAAAAAAAGATAAAAAAAGAGCCACTTTAGCGTGGCTCGCTAGCTAAAATCCCTTTAGAATATCGAGAAGAACCAAAACAATTGACCAAGAAGACCAATATCCCGACAATAAATGCGCAAAGCTCCCAAAATTTCAACCTCGGCAAGTTCAAGACTGAAATTGTAGGATATAAAAACATTACGCCCCCTAATAACCAGTGGAATAATTTTTTAATTATAAGTTTACCAGAGAATTTTCTAGTTGGATGTAGGGATTTCAAGAATCGCTTTTTGGATGATATCAGCGTATGAGAAACCTCGCGTGGCAATGATATCCAAGCTTAGCTCACTAAGGGCGAAACCCTTGTTGAAGATGTCGAAGAAGGTCCCAATTCCATCAAATTTGCCTATTGTCTGGACGCCTACAACCTTGCTTTTTTCAAGAGATAATTTAATGATCCTTCCATTACCTTCAAGCACAGAAGATTCTTCTCCTTCGATACTTCCCACACTAAAGGCGGTGATGCCCAAGGCTTCCACTGCATTAAAAATCATTGAAGGCATACATTTCCCATCGAATCCGGTCATGTTTAAACCCGCTGTTTCACCCTGCCTGGTAGCATTGACAACGAGTGGAACAACATTCCTTCTTCCAAAGATATCAAAATATTCAACAACGTCACCTGCAGCGTAAATCCCTGGGATACTGGTCTCCATTTTTTCGCTAACGAGTATGCCTCTATCCTTTTCGATACCTATTCCTTCCATGAAGGGGATATTTGGTCCAACCCCAGTTGCTACGACTATCATATCCGCGTCTATTCTTCTATTACCAACTACGACTCCTCCCACGATGGAGTCATCCTCATCCCTACCCAAAATCTGCTCCACTTGCGCAGCCAAGAAAAATCTGACTCCTTTCTTTTCCAAATGACGTTGGATAATGCCAGCCATTTCTGGATCAAGCATTCGCGGAAGTATGCTCTTTGCAACCTCCACAAAGGTAACCTCAACACTCCGGGTCACCAACGCATTACAAGCCATTAACCCAATGGGACCTGCCCCTATAATCACTGCTCTTTTAGCTCCCATCGCTATCATTGAAAGGATTTCATCGGCATCTGCGATAGTTTTAAATGTCGTTACATTTTTCTTCCGAATACCAGGGATGGGAGGTATTGAAACATTCGACCCTGTAGCGATGAGAAGATGGTCATATTCAAGAGCCTTTCCACTTTCGAGGTTAACCTTCCTGTTACGGGGATCGATGGAGATAGCTTTATCACCAAAGTGTGTCTCCACCCGTTGATCGTGATAAAAATCCGCCGTCTTTAAATAAAGGAAAGCCCGGGGCTTCTCTCCAGTTATGTAATTATGAATAGCACGAGGAGCATAAGACAGTTCCTTCTCCGCAGAAACAATAACAATACTTGAAGAGCTATCCACACTTCTTATGGACTTCAAAGCCGCAAGTGCCGCATAGCCGTTGCCTAAAATGACGTATCTCATTGCTAGATCTCCAGTTCATTAAATCCAGTTCATTAAATCCAGTTCATTAAATCCCCAGCTTGCTTCTTTTTTCAGTGATATGTTTATAAATACCCTCGGCGGCCTCTTCCGGATTCGTCTCCACAAGGACTTTACCCCCTGTGATCTTAGGCAACTCCTCCGTTAAAATTTTGAGGGCAACTGGGCTTCCGAAAACTCTCGGAGGAGGTGCAACATGCACTAGAACTCCAGTACCCAGAAAGAAGCTACCGATTGAGACGGCTTTTTCAGTGATAAATTCCGGTGCTGATCCTGCCACGGGAAGATCACTTACATACACTCCGATTTTATCAGCTAGAGCGGCGAGGAGATCGTATATCCTGCTATTATCCACACAGGAACCCAAGTGCCATACTGGTGGCAACGGGGCACCAAATCCCATAGCCTTACCCAGAGCGGAAAGGGCACCTTTCAGTTTACCGCCGCAGTATTTCTCGGTTGCATCTGAATTCAAAAATCCGGCTTGAGCCAGTATGTGAGTGACGCAGCCGGTGGTTACGATCAAAACATTTTTATTTAACAGAGACCTGGCCATCCTTTCCGCCATTGATGTGTATCTGAGCTTAGGATTCGGACAACCCACCATACCCACAGCACCGAATACATCTCCATTCTTGATCGCATCTATTACCGGAGCCAGAGGATCATCGGGATTAACCTTAGAGAGAAGACCCACTAATGCCTCGACGGAAAGACCAGTAATCCCCTTAACCGTTCTTTTTGGAATCATAACATTCTCATCTTTCAACTTTTTCCGCGCCTTAAATGCCTCTATTGCCAGCTTCACTATCTCCTGGGCTTTTTCACCCGCCTTTTGGGGCTCGAATTCTATATGGATGGCATCGGGATTCTTAACAAAAGGAATTGTTGTGATGAATTTTGTATCGTAGCAGGAGGCAATAGTCGTCAAGCTCGGCCATATGCACTGCATGTCTACAACCATAGCGTCTACAGCTCCCGTTAGAAGGATCAGCTCCGCCTGTGTCTCATGGCCAGCCATGGGTATCCCAAAACGCATGGTGAGTTCATTTCCAGTGCAGCAAATTCCAACCACATTTATGCGCTCGGCCCCAGCAGCTTTGGCCTCGCTTTCCAGTTTCTCGGACATTTCCAAAACCTTTGCCGAGAGAACCGGACTGTGTCCGTGAACCGCGATATTTACCGAATCCTTTTCTAAAACACCAAAATTTGCCATTGTTTCCTGCGGTTGTGGGATGCCAAAAATTACACCTTGAAGATCAGTGGCGGGCATCAATCCCGCATAGTTATCGACCATGCCCATCCTTAAGGTCGCAATCCAAAGATTAACTGGATCGGCGTCATTTCCCATTGAAGTTCTATGCATGGCTACCTCAACCTCGTTATGGGGATTGGAAATTACGAGACCGTTTTTCTCTAATTTCTCGTACTCCCGCTTGGTTGTCCTGGCCTTGATCCAGTTCATTGGTTGACCATCCTGTCTCCCAAAATCTTCAAGAGCCTTATCTGCAACATCAACGGCGATCTCATTGATATCCTTACCATCGACGGAAATGCCATGAGCGGTGGCAATTCTCTTCAGCTTCTCAGGATCTTTTATGGAGTACTCCTTGATCTCCCCTTCCCCAATGCCTTTTAGAAGAAGAGCGACCTCACGGGCATGACCCATATGAGAGCAAGCGCCGCCCACGGCTGAACGTAGGAAATTTCTGGCCACGATGACGTCGGGGGAAGCTCCACAGACTCCCTTTCGAGGTCCATCTCCAAAGGGATCGATCCGACAGGGACCCATATAGCACATTATGCAACAGGTCCCGAGTTCGCCGAAGCCGCACTCGGGCATCATCTTTTCAAGTCTATCTTCAAAAGTTTCAATGCCCTCATCTCTAGCCTTGTCAAACATCCGAAGGTCATCGGGATTAGTAAACTCGTTTTTATAGAAGTTAATCATGGAATTCGCCTCCCCCTTTCTCTCTGCCAATCGTCTCAATGCCCCTTCTCTCAGCTTCCGCAGCTCTTTTAGCCGATTTAAGCATCTCCTGCCTGGCTAAATCCTTAATTTCCTTATAGGAGAGAGCTTTAGTGGGACACGCAGCTGTACAAGCGGGTTCCAGACCCTCTCTCAACCTCTCAATGCACCCATCACACTTAAAGGCAACCTTATAATCATAACTGGGAACAATTGCACCGTACGGACAGACCATGGCACACATCCAACACCCTATACAACGATCATCGTTGATGAGGACAATGCCTCGCTCTCTCTCAAGCGATATCGCCTCCGTGGGACAGGCAGCTATGCAGGGTGCATGCTTGCAGTGCATACACTTGGCAGGATAGTTAATTCCAGGAGCAAACTGAATATTCACTGTGTACCTGGGTAAAGGGTATTCAAAGATGGCTTTGAAGAGGTCTTTTGATTTTGAGTGGGCAATTGAACATTGAAGCTCGCATGTCCTACAGGCAGTACATCTGGTTGGATCAATCATTACCTCTTTCACATTATCACCTCTCCTGTTGAACATTCAAATTCTGCATATGTTTAAAAATCACTCTAATATTACAAATTTGAGCAGATTTAAATTACGATTTATTTAAATCAAAGACAACGTAAATTATTCCGTGTAAATTCTTCCTTTGAAAATAGATGAGTGTATTCTCCTATTTGGATTCCAACGATACTAGCTTACTCGCAATTTTGATAGCAAAACAAACTTGATAAAACTCGCTGCTTAAAAGAGGAATTAAGAAGGATGCAATAACAAAAAGATAATAATTCACCCGTCTTAGTGATGGGATTTACCGTTCCGTAATCGGTCCCCATTTTTAGATTCCCGATACTTAAGGAAACTGTGCTGCCTGTATCCCAAAAGTCATCGTCAGCTATAGCAGTCACCTTCCAAGGGCCACTTGCACTTACAGTTACAGGCTTATTTCTGGTGTCATCTCCAGGCCAGGTATTCGTACCCGCTGAGACCGTTTGGAGGTTTAGAGCTACAGCGGTAAGCTCATATGTAGGTGGTGTTGCGGCAAGTACTGCTTGATAAGCATCGACTATTCCTCAACCATACTCTTCATCCCAGCCAGAAGCTCCCTTGTCCTTAGCCGTGGATTGCAAGACTCCATCTCCAGGAGTCTCACCCGAATTTGTCCAGAAAGATGTACCAGCTAAATCTGGTGCTTGAAGATAACTGGTTGTCTTCCATGCGCCGGGACCACTTTCCATATCATCATAAAAGAGGTCACCAGAGCTATCAGAAACCCTAACGTTGTCGATATACCAAGCCCCATCGCTGTTGTAATATCCATCCTCATCGCTATAGGTATAGTCGGACGTAAATCTGAATCTTACTAAAACTTTGTTGCCTATGTAACCGGTTAGAGATACTGAGGCTGACCTCCAAGTACCACCCGGAATGGGGTCAGTGTAGGATTTAAGTTGTGTCCAAGTGGAACCATCAACAGAAGCTTCTACATAGGCGTAATCAAAATTTCTTTCTATATCGTACTTATGCCGATAAGACAAAGTTACCGTACCTGTAGCAGCGGTCAGGTCAAATTCGTGTAATAAATACTGATTCCAGTTATTACCATATCCCGGAGGGGTTGACCACGCTGGATTAGCCAACATCCCACACCACCAGGAATAACCGGAACCTCCGTAAGTATTGTAAGTATCCAAATGCCAGTATGTATCGGTGTGATTTTCATAGGCTATCCCGGTGTCTATTACCGCCACCACTACACTGGGGTCTCCTCCATAAAGTGGTGGTGTGGTATCAACATCCCAAGCTTGCTCCATATTGATTTGGGTAAAGTGCCATTGCCAGGCTTGATCTAATGTCTCGTTCCAATACAAGGGATCATTGGGTCTCATAAAAGCTTTGGCAATGTAATTGGGTTCCGCATACTCAACACTGGGATTTCTCCTATATATCTCCACCATCTCAGGAACGGTCTTTGTTTTTGGAATTTTCAGAATCTTGAACTTTCCTCGGGGACTGGTATATTTTTCGGAAACTCCATGCCTCTGATTCAAATCTGCTATTTCCTCACTTTTGACCCCAGGTTTAAACTTTACGATGATTTCATCGCGGACGTATTTTCCTCTAACAATCTTTTCAGGAATGGGCTCTTTTACAAGAAGGGGAGTTCCTTTAGCAACTCCTTCACTAATACCCACGACGAAACCTATGCAGGAGGTAAGAATCATTACTAAAACAAGGGGGGCACTTAATACACCTAGCGTGATTCTACTAAAACATTTTCTCATGACGTTCCACTTCTTTTTATAACATAAAAGAAAAGTCGACTATTCCAGTTTCTTAGACTCCTCACGCAGTTAGCTATCAACTTTAGACCGACCCCCAAGAAAATTTGAGAATACAAAAACCGACCCCTCAAAACTAATGGAGTCGGCTTTACACATCTTATATTCGCCATAAAATAGTTAAATTCCTGCTAAACTGGTTTTTAAGGGTTTGAACCTTTTGAGATAAGTCAAAGTTTTATGTTTAGTCCTACGTCAGCTTCCTTCTAGATTTTTAGAACAACCTATTTTGGTACAGTGTTTCTTTTGTTATTGGATCAAACCTTGATATGAAAAAACCGCAGTTAAAACTGCGGTTTTATTCTGAAGGGTGTCGGAGGCGGGATTTGAACCCACACGAGCTAATGCCCACTGCCCCCTCAAGACAGCGCGTCTACCAGTTCCGCCACTCCGACGTTTGGTAAAATATTAGTCGGTAGACAAGCTTTCCGACCGGTTTTATACCTGCAAAAGTATTATACCACCTTGGTAAAAGCTAAAGTCAAGAACTC
>DDKQ01000067.1:8644-39464 GCA_002339355.1 Candidatus Subteraquimicrobium carltonvillense
GAACTCTTTAACCCATGACTCTTGACCTATGACTTTTGACTTTTGACTCACAGTTAAACTACTTCGACAACCAGACGCGTTCCATGGGTGTATCATCTACTGCCGTGCGAATATACCCACGAACTCTGGATCCGATTACTCGGTTCGTCGTATAGAAGCCAATGGGAACTATCGATGCGTCCCTAAGGATTATTTTCTCCGCCTTTCGATAAAGTCTCACTCGCCTACCAGGATTTAATTCTCTCCTTGCACCCATTAATAACTTATCTACCTCAGGGTTCCTATAATGAGTCGTATTGTCCAGGCTGCTTGAGTGAAAGAGTGGGTATAGGAAGTTATCCATGGTGGGATAATCCGCCGTCCAGTCCATGCGGAAGAAAGTAATCTCTCCAGCTTGAATCCTATCTAAAAAGGATTCCCACTCGTAACTGGCAACATTAAAAGTAATCCCAACCTCTCCTGCTTGCGCCTGTATGGCTTGAGCAACTTTGTCGTGACCTACTCCAACGTCATAACCTAAAGCAAGGGGTGGAAGACCATTTCCATCTGGATAACCTCCTGTTTTAAAAGATCCTTTGCCGCAACGGGATTATGATTGTAAAGCATGGCTTCCTTCTGGAAACCGGGAATTCCCTTGGGCACAATTCCCGTGGCGGGCATCATGGCTCCCTCCCAAAGATCGCCGCAAATTGACTTTCGATCCAGAGCATAATTTAAAGCCCGCCTCAAATTTTGATTATTTCCCCAGGGATCGGCATCCATGTTGAATCCGTAAGAATAGAGACTGAGTATGGGCTCGATCGGTGCACGATCACCATATATGACCTTCGCCCTTTTTATCTGACCCGGGGGAATCTCACAATCATCAAGGTTTCCCGCCTTGAACTCTGAAAATCCCGACTGCTCAACATCAAAAATTTTGAAGACTATCCTATCCAGATATGGTTTATGCCCATAGTAGTCCGGATTTCTTTTGAGAACAATTCTCTGATCATGCATCCATTCAACGAACTTGAAGGGACCAGTTCCGCAAGGATTCTCCCCGAACTTTTCGCCATATTTCTGAACCTCCTCCCTGGGTACGGGGGAAAAAACGATGTGTCCAAGGATGGTTGAAAACTCAGCATAAGGATATTTCAAGGTCACCTCAAGGGTATAATCATCCCTTGCCTTGACTCCCTCAAGCCTCTTTGCCCTTCCTTCCTGGCAAGCCTCAAAACCCTTTATCGGAGCAAGATGATAAGCAATCTCGGAAGCTGTCTCCTTAGCTGCAACCCGATCCCAAGAATAGACAAAATCCTGTGCTTTACACTCTCTTCAATTGTGGAATTTTACACCTTTCCTAAGTTTAAAAGTCCAAACGGTGGCACTCTTATTGGATTTCCAAGATTTAGCCATGGCTGGTTTGACCTCCATGGTCTTGGGGTCGTAATCAACGAGTCCATCATAAATCTGCTTGGCAACCTGGATACCTTCCGATTCCTGTACATGTGCTGAGTCTAAAATCAGCGGTTCCATGAGAAAATACCTAAAAGTTCCGCCCCTCATGGGTTCTTCGGTTCTATTGAGAGATTTCGATTTTCTGGTTTTTTTCTGGGCACAACCCGCTGTGGAGACTATTAACACAAGAACAAGCAAGAGGATTAACTTGCTTCTTAACACCCTTGGCAATTTTTACCTCCCAATTTGGAAAATCTTAAACGAAATTTGAAAATTTCCTCTATTTGAAGAGGGAAACATGGGAAAATCCTGCATCGAAAAAGCAAATAAAAAGCGCCTTAAGTCAAGGCACTTACGCTTTGAATTTAAAAATGGGTTTAAGCATTTACCGCGGTGCAAAAATGTATAAGATTATCGATGTGATACCGAATATAATCGCCAACGCAACGGTGATGCGAAAAAGGTTTCTTTCTATGAGAGTGCTTCCAGAGAAGGTGCTGGGAAGCCCTCCTCCAAAAGCCGAAGATAAACCAGTTCCCCTACCGGACTGGAGCAAGATGATGACGATGAGTGCCAAACAAACGATGATGTGAATGGCGATGACGAACTTAAGCAAATATATCTCTCCCTTGAGGTTTGTTGCATAAAATATAACATAACAATTATCCATTATCAATGGAGATAAGTGCTTCATTTCGTCTCGCTGAATGCGACAATCAATATACTCATCTGCCAATACTAAGATAGACTATTAACAAGTCAAGTTGACGCTTTAAACATTCGAGGGAGGGGTAAGTGCTTAAGAAAACCGTGTCGGAGCCTCGTCCATGAAAACCTCTTAAGCATTCTCTTAAGTTTGTAGCGAGGCGAGACCCGGGCGGCGGCCGGAAGATTATGGTATATTATATTTCTAGTCATGGGACATGGGTCATGAGAATTGTACCCTTGACCCGTAACTCTTGACCCATGACTCTTAGCTCTTTCAGAAAGGAGGTAACGTGAAGAAAATCCTGTACATCATCTTGGATGGATTGGGGGATCTACCTTGTCCCGAACTTGATGGTAAAACTCCTTTAGAGGCGTCGATAACCCCATTTATGGATGACCTAGCAAAGAGGGGTCAGACGGGTTTGATGTATCCGGTGGGAGAGGGAATCGCGCCCGAATCGGATGTCGCCGTCATCAGCATCCTGGGCTATGAGGCCGAAAAATATTATACCGGACGTGGCCCGCTAGAGTGCTATGCCGCGGGCTTACGAGTTAACGATGGAGACTTAGCGTACCGAGTGAACTTTGCAACCCTGGGGGAGCATAACAAGATAATTGATCGCCGCGTTGGTCGTAGTCTTACCACAGAGGAGGCAACTAAACTAGCCGAATCGATAAATACAAAAGTAAAGTTAGACGCAGCAGCCTTCGTTTTTAAAAACACCGTGGGTCATAGAGGAGTATTGGTTATCCACAGTCTCCAAGGAAAACTCTCAAGCGAGGTCACCAATACTGATCCAGCTTATGCCAAAGAGGGACCCTTTGGAGTAGCCAAGACCGAATTTGAAGATGTTTTGCAGGAGTGTAAACCCGTCGAGGGATTTGAGGGCTCCCCTGAAGCCCAAAGGGCGGTGTCCTTGACAAACGAGTTTATCCGGAAAAGTCATCAGGTTTTAGAGAGGGACCCCGTAAATAAACGAAGGGTGAATCGGGATAAGCTGCCCGCCAATGTCATCCTCACCCGTGATGGGGGAAATAGATTACCTAAATTCCCAACCTTCGGTGAGCAGTATGGTTTGGGGTTTGGCTGCTTCGTTGAAATGCCCGTAGAGAGGGGAATAGCCTTGCTCACTGGGATGGAGGTAATTGAACTTCCCCAGGCCACCGACGAGCCAAGTTTTGATTATCAACTGCGTGCAAGGAAAGCATTGGAATCGATAGAGGATTTCGAGGGACTATATATCCACATCAAGGGACCGGATGAGCCGGCACACGATGGAAAAGCCCTTAAGAAAAAGGAAAGCATCGAACTCATCGATCGGTTTTTCTTCGCCAATTTGCTCCCCGAGATAAATCTGGAGCGAACGATCGTCGCGGTTACCGCGGACCATTCTACACCCTGTACCGTCAAGGCGCATTCCAATGATCCCGTAC
The DNA here is from genome assembly GCA_002339355.1 of Candidatus Subteraquimicrobium carltonvillense. Lineage (GTDB taxonomy): Bacteria > Actinomycetota > Aquicultoria > Subteraquimicrobiales > Subteraquimicrobiaceae > Subteraquimicrobium > Subteraquimicrobium carltonvillense. The sequence continues at coordinate 12,227 of DDKQ01000067.1, forward strand.
CTTTACTCATCGCTGGTGGTAAAATAGTTCCCGATGACACTTCGTCATTCTCAGAGGTGAATTGCAAAAGAGGTGCTTTGGGAAGGATATATGGACCCAAACTCATGCCTCTCCTCATTAAGTACGCGGATTAGATCTCTGCTGCTCGTAAAGTATTTGAATTCCTACAAAAGTCACTTTGAAAATTAAGGGGTCTAAAGACCTGTTTCTACACGAAATTTTTATCGCTATTGACGGAATTTGACTATTTTTGCGAAGCTTTCAGCATCTAAACTTGCTCCGCCGACCAGAGCGCCATCGATTTCGGGTTCGTCCATGAATCCAGCGATATTTTCGGGGGTAACGCTTCCTCCATATTGAATTCTTACCTTCTTTGCCGTCTCGACACCGAATTGAGCGCCGATGAGAGCTCTGATGCTCCTGATCACATCGTTGGCATCCTCAGGGGTAGCCCACCTTCCGGTCCCGATGGCCCACACCGGTTCATAGGCGATGACCACCTTTTCTATATCCTCTCTCTTCAATCCCTCCAAGCCTTTGAGGAGCTGAGTGGTTACCACCCTCTGTGTCTCTCCCGCTTCCCTCTGCTCGATGGTTTCCCCGATACACGTTATGGGAATGAGACCATGAGAAAGCGCCGATTTTACCTTCTTATTAACCATCTCATCCGTCTCTCCGAAATACTGACGGCGTTCGGAATGACCAATGATTGCATATTTCACCCCGATATCGAGAAGCATGACAGGGGAAATCTCGCCGGTATAAGCCCCTTTTTCCTCCCAGTGCATATCTTGAGCACCGAGGGAGATGTTTGGATTGCTGAACTCAATCACCGTGGATATACTCTTCAAAACGGTAAAGGGGGGGCAAACCACTATCTCCACATCCTCTACATCTGCGACCAGAGGGATGAGATCCTGCACCAACTCGACTGCTTCTTCCGCCGTTTTATTCATTTTCCAATTCCCAGCAATGATGGATTTTCGCATCAGACCTCCTTTCACTTGCAACAGGTTATTTGTCCATCAAGGCTTCGATTCCTGGTAGCGGCGTACCCTCTAACAATCTAAGAGATGCCCCTCCACCCGTTGATACAAAGGACACCTTATCCTCAAGACCGTATTTCCTAAGGGCAGCGTCAGAGTCTCCTCCGCCAACTATCGTCGTGGCATTGGCGTGTGCGATGGCTTCCGCCATAGCACGTGTTCCAGAGGAGAAAGCCTCAATTTCAAATATGCCAACGGGTCCATTCCAGAATATGGTTTTAGCCTCCTTGAGCACATCCTTATAGATCTGAATGGTCTTGGGACCTATATCCACTCCTATCCAGTCATCCGGAATTTTCTCGACGGGGACGACTTTATAATTTGCATTCTCAGCGACGCTATCCGCGACCACAACATCACAAGGTAAATAAAATAAAACTCCATTTCTCTCCGCTTTCTTGAGCATCTCCTGTGCGTGATCGAGTTCCTCATCCTCACAAAGGGATTTGCCGATGTTTGCCCCCCCTGCTTTTAGAAAAGTAAAACACATCGCTCCACCACTTAGAATTCCATCCACTATCTGTAAAAATTTATTGATCACCTTAATTTTGTCGGAAACTTTGCTCCCCCCAAGGAGTACAAAGAAGGGCTTTTCGGGGTTCTCCAATAACTTGCTTAAGGTATTCACCTCTCTTTCCAATAAAAAACCCGCCACCGCGGGTAAATATTTGGGTACTCCTACAACCGATGCGTGGGCTCGGTGAACAGCTCCAAAGGCATCATTGACATAGACATCGGCGAGTCTTGCCAATTTCTTTGCAAATTGTGGGTCATTTTGCTTCTCTTCGGGATTGAAGCGCACATTTTCTAAGAGGAGCACATCGCCTTCCTTAAGTTCATTGACGGCTTTTTCAGCTTTCTGAGTGACGGTTTCATCCACCTTCCACACTTCCTTAGCGAGGAGTCTTGAGAGGGATTCAGCGACTGGACCCATCCTATACCGCTCATCGAAACCCTTCGGTCTCCCCAAATGAGAAACTAGAATGACCTTTGCCCCTTGATCCAAAAGATATTGAATTGTTGGCAGAACCGCTTTAATTCTTGTATCGTCGACTACCCTTCCTTCATTGATTGGGACATTGAAATCGACTCTCATCAAAACCCTTTTACCTTTCACATCGATATCCCTGACAGTCCTTTTATTCAAAGCCCTCCCCTCCTCAACAAAAAAGCCTCCAACTTTAAGCCACTTGCAATCAGAATTCCCTCTCTGCCATATATTTGACGAGATCGATAACCCTGCAGGAATATCCCCACTCATTGTCGTACCAGGCCACAACCTTCACCAAATTTCCAATAACCATTGTTGAGAGAGCATCAAAAATCGCCGAATACGAATTGCCTATCACATCCATTGAAACGATCGGATCTTCCGTATACTCCAAAATGCCCTCGTATCTACCTTTATCCGCTGCATTTCTAAACGCTTCATTCACTTCCCCTACGGTTACTTCTTTTCCCAAAATGGCTACAAAATCGACCACCGACCCATCGGGAACGGGGACTCGCATGGCGATTCCATCCATCCTCCCTTTAAGTTCGGGGATTACCAGGGCAGTGGCCTTGGCCGCTCCAGTGGTTGTAGGGATGACGGACATGGCTGCGGCGCGAGCTCGACGCAGATCCTTATGGGGAAAATCGAGGATTCTCTGATCATTGGTATAGGCATGGACCGTGGTCATAAAACCTTTAACGATACCGAAATTATCCAAGAGCACTTTAGCCACGGGAGCCAAGCAGTTTGTGGTGCATGAGGCATTGGAGATGATGTGATGCTCCTTGGGATTGTACATATCTTCATTTACACTCATAACTATGGTTATATCCTCTTCCTTTGCGGGTGCGGTGATGATTACCTTCTTCGCTCCCCCCGAGGTTAGATGCTTCGATGCATCTCCCCTCTTTGTAAACCTTCCCGTTGATTCAATTATGAAATCCACGCCCAAATCCTTCCAGGGGAGAGCGGCGGGGTCCCTCTGAGATAGGACTTTGATTTCCTTCCCCTCGACCGTCATGCTCTCATCGGTGACCTTAATTTCAGCATCCAAAACCCCGTAAATTGAGTCGTATGTTAGAAGATGAGCTAAAGTTTTAGCATCGGTAAGATCGTTGACCGCAACAAATTCTATGTCCGGGTCGTCAAATCCCGCCCGAAAGACATTCCTTCCAATCCTTCCAAATCCATTGATTCCGATCCTAATGGCCATAACCTCTCCCCCCTCTTATTGGGTTATTTGGTAATTGGGTAATTGGGCAGTTTGGTGGTTTGGTTTTCCCATCAACCCATTCCTATTTCACCCATTTACCTATTTACCTTCCCTAAGGTTATTAGCTATCTGGTTGAGGCGTCTCATCCTATGATAAACCGCTGACTTACTCAGTGGTGGGTTGCACAGCTCTCCCAACTCCCTTAAGGATACGTAAGGAAATTGGATCCGGGCCTGTGCAACCTCTCGAAGACCTTTAGACAACGAGTACAAGCTCACCCCCTCTTCTATCAAGGTGATATCGCTTATCTGCGCGAGTGTTGCCTCCACAACCTTATTTAAATTAGCGGTATCGCAATTCACCAAACGATTGACTTGATTCCTCATCTCTTTAAGAATCCGAATATCTTCCCACTTGAAAACGGCATTGAATGCTCCTACCAGTGCTAAAAACCGAAGGATCTGCTCAGCCTCCTTAAGATAAATAACATATTTTCTTTTCTGGAAAATTTTGGCATTAATCTCAAATCTCTCCAGCAAATCCTTCAAATCGAGAGCGAACTGAGAATCATCCGTCGTAAGTTCAAAGTGATATTTCTTCCTTGGATCGTTGATAAATCCTCCTCCCAAAAAAGCACCCCTCAAGTAAGTTATGGCGCAACAACTTCGTCTTACCAAATCGGGGACGATTCCGTAGATTATTTGCCTATCAGCATTGAGTATCTCTAAATCCGTGAGAATCCGATTGAGTTCAGGTTGAGGGGATATATAAAGGATGTAATCGTTTGCTTTCTGAAATATGGACCGTTTGACATCGAGTCGCAATTTAATATCGGATAAGCTTGAAAAGAGTTTCAGGGTTTTCCTAGCTACGGCTGCATTCTCCGTTAACGTGTGAAAGGCGAAGGCACCATTTCGAATATGGAAGGTGCCATCCATCCGCAAAATGGCTGAAAGCTCCGCCCTTTGGCAGCACCTTTTATTCGGCTGTAGCCTGGCTAATTCGTTTTTAACCTGAGTTGAAAAGGACATCTTAGTTAAAGGTTCATGGTCAATTATTTAGGGAGATTCGAAGTTCCTTCCGATATCCCTGTGTCTCACGATTACATTGTAGTCTTGTTCCCTCAGAAACTCTCCTATCTCGTTAGCTAAGGTGACCGACCTGTGGGTTCCTCCTGTGCAACCGATGGCTATGGTGAGATGAGTTTTCCCCTCGGTCACATAATGCGGGAGAAGAAAGGCTAAGAGACCTTGGAATTTCTTCAAGAAAGTTTGAGTCTCTGGGCGATTGAGAACAAACTCCCTTACCTCCTTATCCTCCCCATTTCTGGAACGAAGAGATTGGATATAATGTGGATTTGGCAAAAACCTCACATCCATGACCAAATCGGCATCAAGCGGTACTCCATATTTGTAACCGAAGGATATCACGGTAATGAGTATACCCTTTCGCTTTTGCTCCCCCAGGAAAGATGAGCGAATTTTATCCCTGAGCTCGTGTGTCTCCAAATCTGTGGTATCTATGATCATATCCGCAGTGCCTCGAAGGGTTTCCAGAAGATGGCGTTCTCGGTGTATACCTTCTATTATCTGCCCCTCACCAGCCAGGGGGTGCCTGCGGCGGGTTTCCTTAAAACGCTTCACCAATTCCTCATCGGAAGCCTCGAGGAAGAGGATTTGATATTTGATGTTCCTCCCCTTCAGCTCCCTGAGCGCTTCGAAAAGGGCATCAAAAAATTCCCCACCTCTCACATCGCTCACCAGAGCCACTTTACGCACTTTGCTGCCGGGAAGAGAGCACAGTTCAGCTAGCTTGGGGATAAGGGTGGGAGGTAGATTATCGATGCAGAAGTAACCCATATCCTCGAAACATCTGATAGCTTCCGACTTTCCCGCTCCGGATAGACCTGTGATTAAGGTAAATTCTAAGTTCTGCACTTCCCAACCTCTAAATCAGTATTTGCAAAAACCACAATTTATTTCAATAAACTGCCTCTCTTCCCTGCTAAAAAATGAATTTTAATCAGCTTTATCTCCGAGATATCCTTCCAGTTTTAAAAGCTCCTTCTTCCACCAAACTCCCGCGCTAAATCCACCCAATTCACCATCGCTCTTTACAACCCTGTGACAAGGTACGACTATGGGTATGGGATTTCTGCCCAAAGCTTTGCCTATAGCTCTATAAGCCCTGGGTTTAGCAAGGACCTCAGCTACCCATTTGTAAGTTCTGGTCTCCCCATAGGGGATTGTGCACACAGTTTGAAAAACTTCTCCCTCAAAAGGAGAAAAATCCACCAAATCCAGAGTTTGGTTGAATTTTACCTTTTCTCCCCGAAAATAAGAAGAAAGGATTTTTGCCAAGGAAGTATTTTTATTATTATCGCAGGTAGCCGTGGGAAATCTTCTTAAAACTTCCCTTTGAATCTCCTCCTCACATTTGGTGGGAAGGATGAGACCCGCCAGACCACAATCACTGAAGATCAGCGCCCCAAGGCCATATCCAGTATGGTAGTAAGTGAATTTGTAAGGTCGATGGCCATGCCTGCCGGCAGGCCCGCCTCCCGGACGGGCAGGCAGGTCGATGGTCGATAGTCGATAGTCGTAATTATCAGCCAATGCTTTTCTCCCCGCGGTGCAAGTATTCAAAAACACATTGAGCAACTTTGGAGGGAAGCTTGGGTACTGTTTTGAGTTCCTCAAGACTGGCCTTGTAGATGGCCTCCGGCGAGCCAAAGTATTCTAAAAGGAGCTTCTTCCGTTTCTCCCCAACCCCTGGAATTCGATCGAAGATCGATTTGACCATTGCTTTCTCTCTTAAGCTTCGGTGGTAACTGAGAGCAAATCGATGGGCTTCGTCCCTGATTCTTTGAATGAGTCGAAGACTTAAGGAAAATGCCGGCAAGGAGATTGGTTCCGGCCGATTCGGAAGATAAATTTCCTCCTCCCTCTTAGCAAGGGCAATCACTGGGATATCCTCGATGCCCAGCTCGGTCAAGGATTTTAGAGCAGCCGAAAGTTGTGGCTTCCCACCATCGACGATGACCAGATCCGGTTTGATGCCAAATCTTCCTTCCTTCTTCTCCAAATACCTTGCAAATCTACGTTTTATGATCTCTGCCATCATGGCAAAATCATCCTGACCAGTGACCCACTTTATCTTAAACTTTCTGTAATCCTTGTTCTTTGGCCTCCCATTTTCAAAGACCACCATCGACCCTACGGACTGGCGACCTCGTATGGTTGAAATGTCAAAGCACTCTATCCTGTAGGGAAACTCCGATAGGTCGAGTTGCTCTTTGAGCTCGGCAAGAGCCTTTAAGGCTCTCTCCTTCTCCAGGCTTGTTTTGATCTTAAGGAGCTCAAAGGCATGGCGAGCGTTGTCGATGGCCAGCGCCACCAAGCTCCTTTTCTCGCCTCTTCGGGGAACCTTGATCTCCACCTTCTTACCCCGTTTCTCGGTGAGCCATTCCTCGATCAACTCCGCATCCTCTATTTCATCCTGCAATAGTATGTATCGTGGGACAAAAGTTGTCGTCAGGTAAAATTGCTTAACAAATGAGGTCAAAAGGTTCCCTTCACTTACGTGTTCATCCTTCTCCAAGATGAAACTCTCACTTCCGATGAGCTTTCCTCCCCTAATGAAAAAAACCTCAACGCAAGCAACATCCTCTTGCGCAAAAACTGCAATGACATCTTTATCCTCCTTGCTGGAGGAAATGATCCTCTGCCTCTCTAAAACGTGTTGAGCTGCTCGAATTCTATTTCTAAGCCTAGCTGCTTTCTCGAATTCGAGCTTTTCCGCAGCTTCCTTCATCTCCCTCTGGAGTTGCTTTATGACCTGTTCCTGCCTGCCCTCCAAAAACAGGCAAATTTGATCGATCATCTTTCGATACTCTTCTTTGCTCACCTTTCCGGTGCATGGACCAAGACATCTCTTGATGTGGTAGTTAAGGCAGGGCGAACCGCTCGACTTACCCGGTTCTTTCCCTTTACACACCCGAACCGGGAAAATGCGCCGTAATGTATCCAAAGTGTCCCTGATGGCATGGGCTTTCGTATAAGGACCGAAGTATCTCGCCCCCTCTACCCCCAACTTTCTAGTCACCATAACTCTGGGGAATGCATCATTTAAGGTAATTGCGAGGCATGGATAGCTTTTATCGTCCCTGAGGTTTATGTTGAAACTAGGTCGATACCTCTTTATCAAATTGCACTCGAGGATGAGGGCTTCTACCTCACTGTCGGTAACATAGATATCAAAATCGGCGATTCTGTCCACCATGGCCTGGGTCTTTGGGGAATAGGTGTGGATCTTCTGAAAATATGAACGCATCCTCTTGCGTAGGGAACGTCCTTTGCCGATGTACAGCACTTTTCCCTGGGCATCCTTGAAGACATAGACACCGGGCTTATCCGGTACTATCTTCATTTGCTCCAAAAGAGCTTTTTGGGAGGTCATTCTGAAAAAATTATAGCACAGGAGGGTGTTAAATGTTGAAGGATTCGAGGTTAGAGGTTCTAAACCTATATTTCCTGGGACCAAGCTTCACCAGCTTGCCTTCCTTCTTCCACCGCTCAAGCCGAGCCCTATCGAACTCGAGAAGCAGCTTCCTCTCTTCCTCATCCCTCATTCTTGAAGAAGCTTCCCTCTTCAAACCCAGTTTTGCTCGCTTGACAACGAAATCTGCTCTCCTCTTTAGATAATCCGCATACCTAACCTTTCTCATCTATCACCAAATCCTTCTTAATTTCCAAAAGAGCTTCAGAAGTTTTTTCTTCTTCGGACCTTTTCTCAAGATAATCCCAATCAATCTCTCCTAGATGTAGAGCGACTAACTCCTCAGCCCAGCGCTTATCATCTAAAGATTTCCAATGAATATAAGCATTTAACCTATCAATTATCAAATCTTCGATCCCGATTATATACACCTTCAAATCATCTATTTCCACCTCAGAGACTCTTTCATATGCTTCCTCTTCCAAAGAGCTAGATGGAGCTTCAATGAAAATATCCAGCTCTTCACTTATCCAATGTCTCCCCTCTTTTCTAAAATTCCATTTTCTTAACACCTCATCTACTGGTTCACTTGGAGCAACTATGTCAATATCACCAGTCGAATAACCTCCCGCTGTGTAAAATTCCACTGCATTCCCGCCCACAACTATGGGTCTAACGTCTTGGGATTCTAAAGCTCTTGTTAGCAATCCCACAAAAAGTAGCCTTTTGGTCAAGGGGTCTTTTGTTTCTTTTACCTTATCCAAGCCTATTTTAGGCAACATCTGTGACTTCTTCTCTAACCACTCCTCGATTTGATCTTGCCTGAATCTAAACTGTCCACCTAATTTGAGGTAAGGGATTCTACCACCTTTAATCATCTTGTAGGCTGTTCGCTCACTAAGCCCCAGATATTCAGCTATCTCTTTTACACTCATGAGCTTTGGCATCAAAAAATCACCAATATTATTATCGGTGAATATTCAAGAAATATCAAGAAAAATTGTGAAATTTTAAGAAAGAGCCCGTATGGATGTTTGGTGCAGATTGTTTCTGCAACCTTTTTAGAAAGACAAGTCAGATTGTTATGTCAAAGAGCAGATTAGATTCAAAAGCTAAAATGAAAGAGGAGTCTATGAAGGCAGTTAAAGCCAATGGATTTCTATTGCCTATTGACAAGGTCGCTCTCAATGGATGTTATACGCACGTGCCGTGCCGATATCTCAACTTTTTCCATGTTCAAGGTTGTATTAATAACGGACATTTTTCACAATCGTGCTCCTGCCAGTTTCCAGCCGTTAAATTCCTGTGGTATAAGGTCAATAATTTGCTCGGGGGTTATTGAATACACATCATAGGTGAATTCCAACTGCTGAAACACTTTTATAAATCGGCGTACGCTACCCTCAACACTCTTGAGGTAGCTCTTAGTTTAGGTTTTCCTTGACTTTCATCAAAGTATAAACGATATATTGCTTCAACAATATTTCTGTGGGAAATAAGAAACTGATTTGCCGCCACTCGCTCGGTAAAGTCGTTAATTTCCCAAGGAGAATTATAAAGAAACAACATCGAAATTGGTAATCCGTGAAAAGAATAAATGATGTAAGAAGGTGCCACCAAGTGTATGTAATACCTCCGATAATTAGAAGGTGTGGTACAAATATAATGCTCTTCTCTTTTTAGTATATTCCTACGTGCATTTGTTAATTGTTCAAACCATAAATACGTAAGCCATGTCCATGAACCGTTATTTCTCAGAATGTCTTCACGTCTTATACCAGCTGCTCCGAAACAGTTATCAAGATATTCCGCGAGCTCTAGCTTTGACCTGAATGTTCTTGTTTCATCAATCATTATCTGTGGTGAAAATTCCGAGGAAAACTGATCACTGTTTAAATCCGGTCGTATGGTGGAAGGATTACTTCTGACCTGGAGAATGTATGTCCTGAATTGATTTTCTCCCTCTGGTAGCATAACTCTTATTGGAATCATGGTGTTTCCTCCAGTTTACGGACATACTCCTCAAACTTATTAGCGTGCTTATTAGTGAATGTCGTAACAACATCATCTATCCACCTTAGAGTTTCATCCTTCTCATAATTATCATCAGGATTTAAAGTCTACGGTGGTTCTACCCCCTGAATTCTGGAGAACATCAGCCAGTTGCTATGCCAGTCAATCGATGGATCAGTTACAGAAGTGACCTTATCGACAAACACCATATGATACAGGATATCTCTTATAACCGCGGGGTAAACATAAATTAAGAATTGTGCATCCTGCTTTGCTATATTCTGGATATTTGGAATTTTACCGTTTATACAGAGAATAGGTGATCCTTCATCTCCTTCATATTCAATACGCCATATCTCGTTACCAATATCCTTAAATTCCACGGGTAGAATTGTTTTCTCGGGCGGCTCTTCGGGAGCAATTCCGTCTGCCTGAGCAAGTATTTTACCATCAAGTGGGTTCACAGCAAGAATTCTAAATTTTAAATTTTCGGGATAAGCCATATCGGTAAGATTGGGGGATGGAGGATAAACTCTGTTGCCAGCCGTTCCGAACTCAACTCGTTTCAGTTCGGTTCTGTAATATGCTTCAACATAAATCTTTGCGTCGCCAGGTATGCCTAGATCATCGAGATCCAGTCTGCCAAGGTAAAATGAAACAACAGAACCATTTTGCCTGATGAGGGTAATAGAAACCTGTTTTCTTTTAATTTTTTTTCTGCCTGTATAGTTAATCCTACGCTTCATAATCTTTCCTCTTTTATATACACCACAAGGTCACGCTTAGGATCAAACCCGGTGGCCTCAAGCCTGAGGTTCTGTCCTGTCACTTCGAGTTCCAATTTATTTAAACTTTTATTCAATATATTGCAACCCTGTGTTGTGATAGTTATGGAACTGCTTCCAACATTAAAATCAAATTTTTCATACATAGAAAATGGGTTACCCCTCCGTGTATCATAGGCTATTCTCGAGTTTTAAGAAGCGCCTTTCCCATCAGTAATTTTCTCCCGTCATCTCTTACAGTCAATCCCCAGAAGGTTTTGATTTTTGAAACAATATGGAAGGTTGTTTTTCCCAGCCCCCATCTTCCTGCCTGCTGACCCGCCTTCTCAGAGATTCCTTCACGCCACCAGAAGTTGTAAAAATTATCTCTCCCGGCGTCGGATGCAAAAGACCCATCCAGACCAGTAGTCCCGGAATCTGCGAGTACGAGACAGGGAATCTCCGCCGGATATTCCTCACCACCTAACAATCCGCATGCTATCAGATGCTGTTTCAAAGTATTGTCCAGAAATTGTGCAACATCCCTTTTTGAAACACTTTGAAAGGAAATTTTCACTTCAATCGTTCCCTGATTTTTTATGGCATCCAATGAATTCTGAATAAATTCACGAACCACAGCCTCTGGAGGGCTGGTGAGTCTGAAAAACTCTGTCTCGCGAGGATTTCTTTCCGAAGTGCCCGGTTCTATAGTTTTAAAGTGCCACATCATTACCTCCCCCTTTTTGAACTCTTCCGTTTCGTTCCATCCTTTTGGTTCACATCGTTCTGAGCAGCGTGAGATATTGTTGTATGTGTGCGATATCCATCAGCAATTGCCTTCACATCCTCGGGCCAGTTGCAGACGGCTCTGCGCAGTTCAACCCCTTTGAGGTAGCTATCAATCAATCTTTCTGACATAATTCTCTCCTTTGTAATTATTACGGCACGGCATTGCGTATAACGGGATCGGTGTAAAAGAAGTTCGGCGAAGCCGAATTTGGACGGAGCGAAGTGCAGTCTTTTACACCGTGTTAGGCGACGTTGTTTTGTTTTCATTGGTTAATATGCTTTGAATCTATTTCTCTTTTCTTTGTATCATCTCCGACTTTGTACAATACGCCCAGGCTTGGACGTAGCCAATTCACGTAAATGCCCTGTAGTCAATTTCAATGCTTGAGCAGCTCTTTTACCCCATGGCTTTGACATTCCTGAAATCCAAGCACCCACTCCTATTACTCCTCCTGCTAATGCTCCCCAAGGGAAGACTATCCACAATCCTAATAAACTCGTAACTAAAGTAGCGCCTGACATCATGGCCCATTCGAGTTGATTTTCTAGTGAGCGTGGGTATACTCGTATTTGTAGTTTCTTAGCTGTTTTTATCGCTAGCTCTAGAGCTTTTTCTTGCCTAAGTTCTGGATTAACTATTTCCGGGATTACATTTTGGCAATAGGCTTCCTGAGTTGCCCGGATGTTTTCGGTCCAACTAAGAATCCTGTCTTTAGGCTTTTGTTCTTTCATTGCACTATTAGCTATGATTTGAGCTAAATATTCTACAGCCTCAGGAATTCTGTACCCAGTGCCTTTCGATAGAGGTATAAGTATATGTTGCCTGATGGGGTGATGCATAATTTGCCATTGCATCTGACTCGCTATAAAATCGTGAAATCTCCCACGGAGAATAGCAGCTGCCATAAATGCATCCCTTGCTAACTCAAAATCAGTATCAAGACCCTGACCCCGTGACCAATTCTTAACTTGCTGTAAGTCTGTAGTCTTTGTCCAAAGGGTTCTCAGATCGTTTGATTGAACTTTAAGGACAAGGGCTAATTCATCTATCATCTCGGCATTGAAAAGGCCATTTAACCGGTAGGAGTGATCTACCCATGCATGCTCGATGGCCCATTGTTCCCAATGGGGGTAACCCTTTTCTCGCTTGGTTTCTGTTATAGCGCCTTTTGCGTCTTCAACATTGTGGAGTAACCAATCCTTGAAAACCTTTTTGGCTGATTCCTGAATCCTAATATCTATTCGAGTATCTTCAACAATTCTTCCCAGTTGTTTGCAAGTTAGGTCATAACAAGTATATAACGTGCTACGTGCTGCTTCTAATCTTCCAAAAGGTGGCACTGATGGCCCTGGCGCTATTCTGAGGAGGCGATGGAGAAAGAGCACCTCTGTTACTTCAGTAATACTCTTCCATTCCCATTCACCCCATTCTTTACAGCTCTTATGGCAGGTGAGGGCGCTGATTACATTCATGATGGAAGCAGAATCTATGAAGCCGTAGCTCATTCTTAATCCTCTCTAAAACAATGTCACCTAACGGGACGGCGGGTAAGCGAAGTTCGCTGGAAGGAAAGCTTGCTTTCATTACAGCGAACAAGGTAAGCGAATTTGGGCGGGCTTCAGCCCGCCGCTTACCTGTCAGATGGGCGAAGTGTCGCTGACGCAATGTGAATGGTATTTGCATTTCTACCCACCTTGTTTATTTAAAAGATAATAGCATAAAAAGACTGAAGCGACACGAAGCCCAATTTGACATTAGCTTACCCGCCGTCCCGATGAGCAAAATGGAGCGTCAGCGACATTTTGCTCATCTACAGAATAAATGAACTTCGTTTAATTTTCATGTTAATAATATATATTGCTACTAAGAAGCTAGCTGCTGGCTACTTGTCTAGCAGCCACTGGCTCCAAAACAAGTTTCAAGAACCGACCGGTATAAGACCTAGGATTTTCCATTATCTCCTCGGGTGTACCCGAAGCGATCACATAGCCTCCCTCTTCGCCACCCTCGGGTCCCAAATCGATTATGTAATCCGCGGTCTTTATTACATCCAGATTATGCTCTATGACCAGAACGGTATTCCCCTGATCGACAAGGCGGTTCAAAACATCCAATAATTTTTCGATATCGGCGAAGTGCAGACCTGTGGTCGGTTCATCCAAAATGTACAAGGTTCTTCCAGTTGCCTTTTTTGAAAGTTCGGCGGCGAGCTTCACCCTCTGAGCTTCACCACCGGATAGAGTGGGAGCGGGCTGACCGAGTTTGATGTAACCCAAACCCACATCGTAGAGGGTTTGAAGGCGCCTTCTGATACTGGGAATATTTTCAAAGAACTTCAAGGCCTCCTCAACGGACATGTTCAAAACGTCGGCGATGGTCTTTCCCTTGAATTTTACCTCTAAGGTCTCTCTATTATAGCGCTTTCCTTTACACACCTCGCAGGGGATGTAAATATCAGGTAAGAAATGCATCTCGATCTTTATCGTTCCATCACCCTGGCAGGCGTCACAACGCCCACCCCTGACGTTAAAACTGAATCTTCCCGGTTTATATCCCCTTATCTTCGCCTCGGGTACCTCGGCGAAGACACGTCGGATATCATCAAAAACCTTCACATAGGTGGCCGGATTGGAGCGAGGTGTCCTTCCGATGGGAGATTGATCTATATTTATTACTTTATCGATGTATTCAAAACCCTCTACGCCCTCGTGCTTACCGGGTTTTTCCTTCGACTTATATAGTTTCGCTGCCAAGCTCCTGTACAAAACATCTGAGACCAGCGTGCTCTTGCCAGAACCGGAAACGCCCGTATTGCACACGAAGAGTCCCAAGGGAATGGGGACATCGATATCTTTAAGATTATGCTCACTCGCACTCTTAATGGTCAGATACTTACCCTTTGCTTTTCTCCGAACGGGGGGCAATGGAATCTTTCTTTCCCCGCTCAAATACTTTCCGGTTATCGATTGAGGACATCGGATTAAATCCTCGACTCCACCGGTGACCACGATTTTCCCACCGTGCTCTCCAGCTCCCGGTCCAATATCCACGATGAAATCGGCACTCCTTATGGTGGTTTCATCGTGCTCGACCACGATTATAGTATTTCCAAGATCCCTTAATCTCTTGAGGGATTCTATTAGACGCCGGTTATCCCTCTGATGGAGCCCTATACTCGGTTCGTCGAGAATATAAAGGACACCCGCGAGTCCCGATCCGATCTGAGTAGCCAGCCTGATGCGCTGAGCTTCACCACCGGCCAGGGTTGCCGCAGATCTATCCAGTGTTAGGTAATCCAATCCAACATCTATCATGAATTTCAGTCGATTCTGAATTTCCTTGATGATCCGTTGTGCGATCAGCATCTGCCTTGGACTTAAACCCGCTTTGAGCTTCTCCGTGAACTTCAAAGCCTCCTTGGCGCACATCAGCGTTAATTCATATATGTTCAGTCCACCAACGGTCACTGCCAGACTCTCTGGTTTGAGTCTCGCTCCTTTGCACTGAGGACAGGGGCTTACGCTCATATATTGTTCAATCTTCTCCCGAGCGTAATCCGATTCGGATTCTCTATAGCGTCGGTTAAGATTGGGGACGACCCCAGAGAAGGAAGTATAATAGCTCCTAATCCTCCCGCTAAGACTTCGGTATCTCACATAAACTTGCTCGTCGCCTGTACCATACATGAGGATCTGCTTTTGCCAATCCTCCAAATCCCTCCAGGGGGTATCCATATCGATTCCATACTGTTCGGCCACCGCTCTAATTATCTTGGGATAAAAATCCACCCTGGTGTGATAGAAAGGAGCTATAGCGCCTTCGCGCAAGGATAAATCGGGGTTGGGAACCACCAAATCGGGATCTACTTCCATCTTCGTGCCCAATCCACCACAATAGCTACAGGCACCATAGGGACTGTTGAACGAGAACATCCTGGGGGAAAGTTCCTCAAAGCTTATCCCACAATCGATGCAAGCAAAATGGGTGCTGAAGTCCTGCCTGCCCATACGGTAGGCGGGGCTGCCCGTCCGGTAGGCAGGTCTCTCACCATCGATGATCTCTATGGCTACGATCCCATCGGCCAGGTTTAAAGCGGTCTCGATGGAGTCCGCCAGCCTTCTTTCGACCCCCTCCTTCATTATCAATCGGTCGACGACTACATCGATATTGTGGCGGACATCCCTGTCCAATCTTATGTCCTCATCGAGTCCATAAATCCTCCCATCTATTTGGACCCGGGCAAAGCCTTCCTTTCTCAACCTCTCAAGCAGTTCTCTATATTCACCCTTCCTCCCCCTCACCACAGGTGCCAATATCTGAAACTTAGTTCCCAAGGGAAGGGTGCTTATCTGCTCGATTATCTGCTGGGAACTCTGCTGGGCGATTTCCCTTCCACAATTTGGGCAATGGGGTGTCCCGATTCTGGCATATAAAAGACGCAGATAATCGTAGATTTCGGTGATCGTTCCCACTGTAGAACGAGGATTTTTGGGAGCGGATTTTTGATCGATACAAATGGCTGGGGAAAGTCCCTCGATTAACTCCACATCGGGTTTTTCCATCTGACCCAAAAATTGCCTGGCGTAGGCGGATAAGGATTCCACATAGCGTCTTTGCCCCTCCGCATAGATGGTATCGATGGCTAGAGACGACTTCCCAGATCCGGAAATCCCGGTCATCACGATGAATTCATCCCTGGGGAGTTCGACATTTATGTTCTTTAAATTATGTTCCCTTGCGCCTCGAATGATGATTTTGTCAGCCATTCTCCTCAACTCGTTTATAAATTTATCTCCTTTTATGATAACAAACCGAGGTATAAAAATGACATAGTCAAGCACTCATGGGAATTTTACCCTTTGACTCATGACCCGTGACCTTGCTTATAATCCATCTAGTATGGCAAAATGGATCTGCCAAATTCTCGCAACCACCGAGCTATCTGGAGTGCAATTGCCAAAAAGAGTAAGGCAATCATCCCTGAGCAGATTTTAATCTTGAGCCCAGATGAAGCGAGAATGGGGTTGAGTGGATGCACTATCCTCCCGGCTCTCAACACCAGTAATACCACCAAAGGTGCAATTCCCACATTTAGTACCGAAACAATCTTGGGTTTCGCAACAACCATTGAAAACAAATAAGCAGCGAGGGTAATTAATAGGATAAATACAGTCGTTTTAAATTTGGGCTCCGTCCAGAGAAATCCTCCCCATACTATCCGCATTGCCGCCGCACCCATCAATGTATGTATAAACCAAAGAAAAATGGCGGTAACCTCCAAGGCGCAAGACCACTCGTAAAGAGAAGATTTGGTGGTAACTAGAAAAGAGAGTCCCAAAATAGCAGCGATAACGAAGATGAGAATTGCAACCCACGATATGGCGGCGTGTACATAAATTAGTTTTACCAAATCCCCAAGTGTTCGTTCTGCGGGTGCAAACCAGGCAATGAATAAAGCCAAAAGAAGTAATACAAGGATAGTTGGTAGAATATTCTGCTTCCGAGTGATGGAATCAAAACCCAGTCTCAAATCCTCCGTGATTAGGCTTTTCTCCTCGCATTCATTATTTCGAGTTCCTTCCTTAACTCCATTATCTGATCTCTGAGCTCGATTGCCTGTTCAAAGTTCAACTCCTCAGCGACTGCCATCATCTCCTCCTCCAGGCTGTGAATCAAACGCTCGATTTCATCCTTGGGCATCGATAAGATTTCCTCTTGATACCTTCGCCTATATTTATATAGCTTCGGCGACTCAGAAATCCTCGCCGCCTGTAAGATATCGGTGATCGCCTTCCTGATGGTCTCCGGTTCAATGCCGTGTTTTCGATTGTACTCCATCTGAAGTCTTCTTCTGCGATTGGTTTCGTTTAAAGCCTTTTGCATGGATTCCGTGACTTCATTCGCGTACAGAATGACCTGTCCACTGACATTTCTGGCGGCTCGACCGATGATCTGAATGAGTGACCTCTCCGAACGCAGGAAGCCCTCCTTATCCGCATCCAAGATTGCCACCAAGGATACTTCCGGTAAATCCAAACCCTCCCTGAGGAGATTTATTCCCACAAGGACATCGAACTTGCCCAATCTTAAATCGGTTAAGATCCCCACCCTCTCCAAAGTTTCGATATCCGAATGGAGGTATCGGACGCGGGATCCCATCTCTATGAGATAGTCCGTCAAATCCTCGGCCATCTTCTTGGTCAAGGTGGTCACCAGTACCCTCTCGTTCTTTGTAACCCTTTTTTTTATCTCATTTACTAGATCGTCGATTTGTTCCCCAGCAGGTCGGACGACCACTTCGGGATCGACGAGCCCCGTGGGACGGATGATCTGCTCCACGACCTGACTGTTCACCGAGAGCTCATAGTCACCTGGAGTGGCACTGACGAATATGACTTGTGGAACCCTGGCGATGAATTCATCGAAGGTCAAGGGACGATTATCGAAGGCTGACGGAAGTCTGAAACCGTACTCGACCAGAGCTTTTTTTCTGGAATGATCACCCTCGTACATCCCGTGAATTTGAGGTACGGTGATGTGAGACTCGTCGATGAATACCAAAAAATCATCCGGGAAGTAATCGAGCAAGGTATCGGGTGGTTCGCCAGGGGCCTTGCCCGAAAAATGTCTTGAATAGTTCTCGATTCCAGTGCAATAACCAACCTCTCTCAACATCTCCAGGTCGTATTTGGTGCGCATCCTCAGGCGCTGGGCCTCCAGGAGCTTCCCCTGAGCTTCGAGTTGTCTCAATTTCCATTTGAGTTCCTTCTCGATGGACACAAGAGCTCGTTCCAACTTATCATCGATGGTCACAAAGTGAGTGGCTGGATAGATGGCTATCTTCTCATATTCATTGGTTATCTCTCCAGTCAAGGGGTCCACCTCTATGATCCTTTCCAATTCATCGCCGAACATCTCGATCCTTAATGCCTTCTCCTCATAAGCGGGGAAGATTTCAATGACATCCCCCCTCACCCTGAACCTACCTCGCGAGAAATCGATGTCGTTTCGCTGATACTTCACCTCAACCAATCTTCTAAGGATCTCATCTCTGTCGTATTCTTTGCCACTTTCCAGGAAGATCACCTTTGCCAGATAATCCTCTGGGGAGCCGAGGTTATAAATGCAGGATACGCTGGCCACGATGACAACGTCTCTGCGAGAAAATAGGGCTGAGGTAGCTGCGTGTCTCAGTCTGTCAATTTCCTCATTGATGGAAGCATCCTTCTCGATGTATGTATCGGTTTGAGGAAGATAAGCTTCCGGTTGATAATAGTCATAATAACTCACGAAGTACTCCACGGCATTTTCGGGGAAGAATTCTCTAAACTCGCTGCAAAGCTGAGCGGCCAAAGTCTTATTTGGAGAAATAACCAGAGTTGGTTTTTGTACCCCCTCAATCACCCAAGCCATGGTCGCTGTTTTTCCACTACCGGTAACCCCCAAGAGGGTCTGGAAGCGATAACCCTGCTTGCAACCCTCGATGAGTTGCTTTATCGCCTTCGGTTGATCCCCCTTGGGCTCGTATGGCGCGCGTAATTTGAACCCTCCTAGACAGGTCATCCTTTGCACCTCTTCAAAAGTCTGGTCAAAGCTAGGCTGCCACATCTACTATTTTAAAACAACCTGGGAGAATTTGCTTAATTTGTTGGTCAGCTACTAATTCATTAATTGTAGGGGCGGGTTTATCCCGCCAAAGACCAATGCGGGGATGAACCGCCACGCCTACCACTTATCACCTACGCGGTGATAAGTAGGGGCGGGGTTTACCTGCCCATCCGCCCAAAGCAGACATGTGGGGGACAAGCCCCCACGCTACGATTTTTGGTCAGCTTTGATAGCTTCCCAAAGCTTTTCAACCTTCTCGCGAAGCTCATCAAGAGTCCCATCGTTCTCAACAATGTGATCCGCGAACTTAATCCGCTCTTCCCGGGGGATTTGAGCTCGCATCCTCGCACGAGCCTCTTCCGCCGAGAGACCTTTCTCCTTGAGGCGTTTGATCTGCGTCTCTTCTTTAGTGGCCACCACCACCACTTCATCCACCAAGGGAAGAAGTTGAGCCTCTATGAGAAGAGGACAGTCAAGGACTATGACCTGACCCTCTTGAGCACGTTTGAGTTCCTCCAATCTACCCTCGATAACTTTGATGATGGTGGGATGAGTTATGCGGTTTAAGACTTCGAGTTCTTGTGGATCGGAGAAAACGATTTTTCCAAGCTTCCTTCGATCGATGCTCTCATCCTCCAGGAGTATTCCCCTACCAAAATGTGCAATGATCTTTTCCCAGACCTCGGATTTAGGCATCATCACTTCACGGGAAATTCGATCCGCGTCGATGACCTTCGCTCCCCGCTGGGCCAAAAGTTTTGCCGCCGTGCTCTTTCCGGTGGCAATTCCTCCCGTCATCCCGATAACCTTCACCTTTTTTCTTCCTTTCACCGCTGAATTGAGAGAGCTTACACCAATTTTACCACACTGTATTTTTGGTATCTCTCGTCGTAAAAGCTCTCTAGCCAGGAAAGCAACAATTAGAGCAGTTAAAGAATCCGTCGCCACATCCCAAAGGCTGAAAGTACGAGTGGGCACGAAAATCTGGTGTATCTCATCGAGGATACCGTAGGCGATGGAGATGCTCATGGCCCACGCGCAAAGTAGCGTCGATTGAAGATTCGTCGTATTTTTGAACGCTATCAGCAACAAGAAAGTCAAAATGGCATACTCAACAAAGTGAAAGGTGTTAGAGAGTAAGGGATGTAGGGGAAAACGAATTGGTCGAGATGAAAGATAGAAAATCAATCCCATCCAGCTAAGAGCTGGAGACCAATAAGTGAGGATAGAGGAGAACTTGCTTGCTTTCATGGATTTAAAAATGTTCACACGCGGTTTAGTAGGTCAAGGTATCTTTCACGGCTCATCTTTGCCGTTCTTAAATTATTTTTAATAGCATAACTAAACCTTTGAGGGCAGAGCGAAATGAACCTTTTGGCCATATGAAGAAAGATCAAACGTAAAAATTTAGAGTTGCTTCTTCAATGAGCGAGATTCCCTCATCTCCTCAATAACTGCCTCTAGCGATGGTTCGGGGGTCTCTCCTTCATCAAGGTCCTTCGTTTTTCGTTTCTCGTTTTTTTCCACCTGATGAGCATGACCTTCTTTGCTTTCTTTAACGGCTTCGGTTTCCTCGGCCTCCTTGGTCTTTTCGGGCATCTTCTCCTTGCCTTCTTCAAGTTGCTTGAGGCTTAAACTGATTCGCCTTCTCTCCAAATCTATGTCGATGATTTTTACCTTTATTTTATCGCCCACCTTAACAGCTTGGTCGGGAAGCTCAATACGCTCCTCCGCCAATTCGGATATGTGGATTAATCCCTCAACTCCTTCATCTATCTGTAAGAACGCTCCAAAGGGAACTATCCTGCTGATTACTCCCTCAACGACGTCACCCGCGGAATACTTGCCGACCTTGATTTTCCACGGATCCTCGGTGGTCTGTTTGAGTCCTAATGAGACACGCTCACGCTCGAGGTCGATGTCCAAAACCTGGACTTTTACCTCGTCTCCTACCGAAACTACCTCGGAGGGATGATCTATATGAGACCAAGAAAGTTCAGAGATATGTATGAGTCCGTCGACTCCTCCCAAATCAACAAAGGCTCCAAAATCAACGATACTGGAAATTTTACCCGTAAGGATCTGACCCTTTTCCAGTTTGGATAAAATCTTTTGCCGTTCCCACTTTCGCTCCTCCTCAAGAACCGCTTTCCTCGATAAGACCACGTTATTCCTAGTCCTATTCGTCTCAACGATTTTGCACTCCAGCTCACGCCCCACGTACTGACTCAAATCTTTGACCCTCTTTAGCTCGACCAGTGAGGCAGGAAGGAAACCTCTTAAGCCGATATCCAAGATCAATCCACCCTTGACGACCTCAATGACCTCTCCCTTAACACTTCCCCTCTCTTCATGGATCCTTTCAATTTTCTCCCAAGCTTTCTCACAATCAGCTCTCCTCTTCGAAAGAATGAGTCTCCCTTCACTATCCTCTTTTTGAAGTACCAAAGCTTCAATCTCCTGACCGATCTGGATATCCTCGGGACCAATATCGGGTCTTATGGAGAGCTCACGAATGGGGATAACTCCTTCGGATTTATATCCTATATCCACTAGAATCTCATCCCTGTCGACCTTGACAACCGTGCCCGAAACTATATCTCCCTCGTCAAAAATCTTTATGGTCTGATCATAATCGGGGATTATATCTCCATTCGTTCCTTCCACATCCTTATCTTCCTTACTTTGTTTACCTTCCATTATTATAAAGCCTCCCTAAATTTTCTTTTCTTAAACTTCCACAATACATTCAGCATCTCCTGCCTATATGATAATATAATTGTTATTCCTTCGC
The DNA here is from genome assembly GCA_002339355.1 of Candidatus Subteraquimicrobium carltonvillense. GTDB lineage: Bacteria > Actinomycetota > Aquicultoria > Subteraquimicrobiales > Subteraquimicrobiaceae > Subteraquimicrobium > Subteraquimicrobium carltonvillense. Next base: position 33,947 of record DDKQ01000067.1, read on the forward strand.
CTCTTTCCAGTTGGGACCCATGGATATATCCACCTTCAACTTCGCATCCAGGGGATAGGCATTTTCCATCACCTCACGCACTAGAATTTGGGCAGCTTTCCTCTCATCCTCCGGCACTTCGAATATCAACTCATCGTGCACCTGCAGAACCATTCGGGTGCGGAGTCCCCTCTCGCCAAATTCCCTTTCCAGCTGGATCATGGCCAGCTTTATGATGTCAGCGGCACTTCCCTGGATGGTGGTGTTTATCGCCAACCTTTCACCGAAGTTCCTGATCCGATAGTTGCTGCTCTTAAGTTCGGGTAGATATCTCCGCCTGTTCATCAGGGTCTTTACGTAACCATCACGATAAGCATCGGCGATGACCTTGTCAATGAATTCACGCACCGATGGATATCTCTCAAAATATCTATCGATATATGCCTTTGCCTCATCTTTTGATATTCCCAGCTGCTCGGAAAGACCATAAGGACTTATGCCGTACACAACCCCGAAATTTACGCCCTTGGCGGCCCTCCGCATCAAAGGATCCACATCTTCGGGTCTTACTCCGAATACCTCGCAAGCTGTAGCCAGGTGAATGTCTCTTTTCTCTCTGAAAGCTCGAAGTAAACCCTGGTCTTGGGACAAATGAGCCAGAATTCTTAACTCGATTTGAGAATAATCCGCCACGAGAAACTGATCCGATGGTCTGGTGGGGATAAAAGCTTCTCTTATCCTTAAACCCAGTTCCGTTCGGATTGGAATATTCTGAAGATTGGGATTGCTGCTCGTGAGCCTGCCAGTTGTGGTGATCGTCTGACTAAAGGTGGTGTGCAGCCTCTTCGTCCTTGGATGCACCAGTTTGGGTAAAGCATCGATATACGTGGACTTTAACTTCGATAGTTCTCGGTATTGCAGGAGCTTTTCAATTATGGGATGTTGGTCCACGAGCTTGATCAATACCGAGTAATCCGTGGAATAACCCGTCTTAGTTCTTCGATGAGGTTCCAATCTCAATTTCTCAAAGAGAATCGTCCCTAATTGTTGAGAGGAGTTGATGTTGAACTCTTCACCAGCTAAATCATAAATCTCTCGCTCTAAAGTCTTTATGGTATCCTCGACTTCAGAGGAGAAGAACTCCAAAACTTGCCTCTCGATTCCCACTCCCTCGAGCTCCATCTTGGCAAGGACAAAGAGGAGTGGCATCTCGATCTCCTCAAAAAGCTCCCAGAGTTCCTTCTCCTTGAGCTCTCTCTCGAGTATGGGTTGTAGCTTTAGAACGGTGAAAGCCTTTTGCCCCACCCCCTCCTCGGTTTCCTCCTCAGCAATCTTCAATCTAAGATATTGTCTACATAGATGCTCAAGGGGATAAACTTCTCTTTTAGGATCAAGGAGATAAGCGGCGATTAAGGTATCAAAGGAGAGACCATTCAAATTGATGCCTTCGTTTCTCAAGCAATGTATCAGTGTTTTCCCCTCGTGGACGACCTTTAACTTTCTTAAGGATTCGAGATAGGACTTAAGTTCCCCAAAGACCAGAGCTTTTGGAAGTTGCCCCAATTTCTCCTCCAAAGGGATGTAATAGGTCTCATCCTCGGTGGATACGGACAAACCCGTGAGATTTAAGTCGATGGGATGAGTTCCAGAGGAAACTATTTCCAATCCAAATCTTCGGCTTGAATCGAGCTGTTTCAAGAGATCCTTCAGATCCATTTCATTAAGGACTATCTTAATCTCTATCTTTAAAGGAGTCTCCGCGGGAGCAGCAACCTCCTGGGTTAAAAGTCTTTCTAACAGGGTGTTGAACTCCAATGAAGAAAATACCTCTCGAACTCTTCTTTCATCCCACCCTCCCAAACGATAGCGGTCAAAATCCACATCTATAGGAACACCACAATCTAAAATCGCCAATTGCTTACTGAGCTTAGCTTGCTCCGCATAATTTTTGAGAGCCTCCCGGTTTTTCGCCGGGATTCTATCCACGTTCTCAAGAATATTCTCCAGGCCGCCAAACTCCTGGATGAGCTTGGCAGCTGTTTTCTCGCCTATGCTCGGAACTCCGGGGATGTTATCCGAGGAATCTCCCTTCAGAGCCAAATAATCGACAATTCTCTCGGGAGGAACACCATATCTGCTGATTACAGCCTTGTGGTCGTAGAGGACTATATCGGAAATCCCCCTTTTGGTGGTCATGATCTTTACCCGCGGAGATACCAGCTGAAAGGCATCTCTGTCCGCGGTTACTATTAGTACCTGATGTCCTTCCCGCTCCGCCTTCTTCGCCAGGGTAGCCAGGATATCATCGGCTTCACATCCCTCCATCTCAAAAATGGGGATATTGAGAACCTCAAGGACTTCCTTCACCAAGGGCATCTGACTCCTCAATTCATCTGGAGTCTCTGGGCGATGGGCTTTATATTCCTCATATTGAGCGACTCGAGCGGGCATACCCTTGTCAAAGGCCACCAAAACAACGTTAGGCTTTTCCTCCCTCAACAGCTTGATGAGCATGCTTGAAAATCCATATACTGCATTTGTTATCTGTCCCGCTGAGGTGGCCAAAGTGGTGGGTAAAGCATAGAAGGCTCGGTAGACTAAACTGTTGCCATCGATTAATATAATCTTTTTCTTCTCCAAAAATCTTCAACCCCACAAATAGTTCGTAGTCAAATTATTTATCTTACACTCCCAACTAACAAACTACCAACTAATAGACTATTCACATTGTACAGTTCTTAAGGATGGTTGACAAATGGCATTGGGATGTTTAAGGTGGCACTATGTTTGTGGAACAATCCGCACCGCACATACCTTTGCTTCCGGGGTTTTGGCTGCGGGGTCAAGAGCGGAATTGGTGAGCACGTTGGTTGGGCTTTGGGTGGAATGAAAGCCCATGGAGATCACACCCGGCGGAGTGGCATGAGTCACCTTTACTTCAGCCTCTATCTCCCCCCGCCGAGAAATTATCCGCACTATCTGGCCATGACCGATGCCAAAATCGGCGGCATCCTTTGGATTTATCTCTACAAGCTCCTTGCCCTTTAAAATGTTGAGACCATCCACTTTCCATGATAAAGTACCATGACGGTAGAGGCTCCTTTCAGTGGTCAAAATCAAGGGATACTCAACATCGGGAACCTCTGTCGGAGGTCTAAATTCCAACGGTCTAAATTTACCCTTGCCGCTGGGAGTGTGAAACCGTTCCAAGCTCTCATTTTCCAAGCGGTCGTAAGATACGCCTCCATACAGAGGAGCAATTGAGGCAATCTCTGATGTGATCTCAGCGGGGTGACTGAAATCGAAACCCTTACCATCCAGCCTTCTGGCCAGCTCGCATGTGATCTCCCAGTCAGGACGTGAATCGCCAACGGGTTCTATTGCTTTGCGTACCCTCTGAATGCGCCGCTCGGTATTGGTGAAAGTTCCCTCCTTCTCAGCGAAGCTTGCCGCTGGGAGGACAACATGGGCAAATTTGGCCGTCTCGTTAAAGAAGATATCCTGGACAACAACGAATTCTGCTTTCCTCAGGGCCTCACGTACTCTCTGGGAACCGGCGATGTTCAATGCAGGATCGGCGCCAATGATGTAAAGTGCCTTAATTTTTCCATCCAAGATAGCCTGCCATATTTCAGTGAAGGTTAATCCTGGCTCGGGATTCAAGTCCATACCCCAAGCAGTCTCAAATTTCCTTCGGATCCCTGAATCGGTTACCCTTTGGTAACCGGGATAGAAATCAGGCAGGCACCCCATATCGCAGGCACCTTGAGCATTATTCTCCCCCAAAAGTGGATAAAGTCCTCCTGAAGGCTTGCCGATATTCCCTGTAAGCATCGCCAAATTGACAAGGGCAAAGACATTATCGGTGCCATGAGAATGCTGAGTGATACCCGTAGACCAGAGGATCGCCGCCGGCTTGTTTGTAGCATAAATCCTGGCCGCCTGGGCTATCATTTCCCTGGAAACACCGGTGATCCTTTCCACCCTGCCCGGTCTAAAATCCTCTAAAGACTCTCTTAAGCTTTCGAAATTCTCGCAGTGTTTTTCGATGAAGGCATTATCGAGCAATCCTTCATCGACAATCACCTGGTTCATACCCATAATCAGAGCTACATCGGTACCCGGATAAGGTCTAAGCCAGATATCGGCAAAGCGACATAGGTCGATTTCCTTTGGATTAATCACAATGAGCTTGGCTCCACTGCGCACTGCCCTCTTTACCTTGATTCCGATTACCGGATGGGCTCGTGTAACATTAGTGCCTATAGCTAGTATGCAGGAAGTTTTCTCGAGCTTACTTATGGAGTTGGTCATCGCCCCGATGCCGATTGTTTCATGCAGACCTACCATGGTAGGGGCATGACATAGGCGGGCGCAATTGTCTATGTTATTGGTGTTCATTACCACTCTGGCAAACTTCTGAATAACGTAGCTTTCCTCATTGGTGCATTTAGCTGAAGTCAGGAGCGCAAACTGGTCCCCACTGTACCTGGCTAGCTTATCGACAATCGCCGCTAGTGCCTCGTCCCAAGATACTTCCCCCCACCCCTGCCCTCCCCCTCGAGGGGGGAGGGTGAGGGAGGGGGTGCTGAACTCAGAACGCTCTTTTGGAGCTGTTCTAATGAGGGGCGAAGTCAGCCTGTGGGGTGAGTTAACAAAACTGGCGCCAAACCGACCTTTAACGCAAAGATTGCCTCCATTTACAGGGCTATCGGTATCACCTCGCACGCTGACGACGTCATTGTCACGAATGCCCAGATAAATGCCACAACCCGTGCCACAATATGAACAAATGGTCTTGACCTCTTGCTCTGGACGCTGGACATTTTTTGGCACCAAGGCACCAACCGGACACCTGACCACACACTCCCCACACGATATGCATCTGGACTGAACCAAAGGTTTGTCTCCGAAAGGGGCAATTTTACTGGTATAGCCTCGACCAACAAAGTCAATGGCGCCCACCCCTTGAATTTCCTCACAGGTTCGGACACAAACTCCACAGAGCACGCATCTATTGGGATCCATATCGAAAAACGGATTTGAGGTATCTCTGGGGAGTTCCTCCTTCGCCCACCTTAAGCGCCTCGCCCGTTTTCTATCAAAACGAATAAAAGCGGCTATCTTCAACAACTCACACTGCCTACTTTTAGTGCAATCACGGCAATCCGCGTGGTGATTGGCGATGAGCAGCTCAATAATGGCTCGACGTACCTTATCAATCTCCGGACTCCTTGTCCTAACCGACATGCCCTGTTTGACCGGCATTCGGCAGGAGATCGCCACTTTCCCACCATCAATCTCAACAATACACAACCGGCAAGCTCCATAGGATTTTAAGTCGGGATGATAACAAAGGTGGGGAATGTAAATGCCGTTTTTGAGCGCTGCTTCCAAAATGGTCATTCCCTCGCCCGCTATGATATTTGAACCATCAATGGTGAGAGCAATTTTTTCCATTAGCCGCTCCTCATCTTATAAATTCTGGCCCTTCTCCGTTTTAGTGGGTACTCTTCTCCCTTGATGGAAAAACGTTTTT
>DDKQ01000050.1 GCA_002339355.1 Candidatus Subteraquimicrobium carltonvillense
TACATATTTCCTAATTAGGAATCCAACCAGGAGCCCAGTGAGGATCGCTATTGCTACCGATAAAATGAACAAATCCAAACCCCCTTTCGCTTTTAAAGGTAAATTAAAAAGCCGAGCATAGCTCGGCAAAAATACTTGACTTTCAAAGAGAAAATAAAACTTCCCAGCAAGATTTCTCTTGCCTTCAATTATCCTATTTTTAATTTTTTAATCTATATCAAACCCAAGATAAAGTATCTTTGCCGAGCTTTTAATTTAATTATAACATTGAGTGTCAAGTTTGCACGTAAGAGCGAAAAGCCTGGTTGACCAATCTTTTAAACCCGATAAAATGGGATTGGGGGTGATTAGAATGCTGGATTTATTGAAGAAGATTTTTTATTTTGGAGTGGGCGTAGCTTGGTTGACCAAGGAGAAAGCGGAAGAGGTGGTGAAGAAGTTAAGCGAAACGGGAGAAGTGAGAGGAGAAGAAGCCAAGAAATTAGTTTCTGAGCTGGCGAAAAAGGCTGAGAAAGAGAAGCAGGAACTAAAAAAGAGCATCCGCAAGGAGGTTCATAGGGTACTCGCCGATCTGGGTTTGGCTTCCAAAGAGGATATCCAAAGACTTGAAGAGAGAATCAAGAAAATGGAAGCTAAGGTGGGAAAGTCCTAGGTTTCGCTGGAAAAGATTTGAGGAGTTCAGTGCAGATTTCCCTCACGGTGGCATGGGAAAAACCTCTGCGCAGTAGAAACTGACTTAAACGTCGATAGGCGGCCACGAAATCCAAACCATAATAGCAGGGCAATCTTCTTCGAGCTAAGCTCAAGGCCCTTTTTATCTCATCCTCTTCCTTGTAGTTGCTTAATTCCTCTTCGATTAATTCAGCGCATATCCCCCTTGAGATGAGCTCAGCCTGGATCCTTTTTTTGCCGTAATTTTTATTGTGGATTCTATCATTTATTAAATTCTTGGTGAAGGCAACATCATCCAAAAACCCAAGATCTTTTAATTTTGCGACCACAAAATCGATGGTTTCTTGCTCATAACCCTTCCTAAGAAGGCGATCCTTTATCTCATAAGTACTCCTTGCCCTGTATTCAAGCAGTTTCAGAGCATAGTTTAAAGCTTTAGTTCCATCCCCCTGATGCATGATCTTTCTAATTTCCCTTGTCCTTTTCGGTCTTTCCTTCAACGATACCGAGTTTTTCCTTGATCTGTTTCTCTATTTCTGAAGCAATTTCAGGATGCTCTATTAGATATTGCTTTGCCCCTTCTCTCCCCTGTCCCAAGCGCTCTCCATTGTAGGTATACCAAGCCCCACTCTTTAAGACAATGCCACTCTCGGTCCCTAGATCTAAAATGCTTCCCTCATGAGAAATACCTTTTCCATAAAGGATATCGAATTCCGCCTGCTTGAATGGGGGTGCGAGTTTATTCTTGACGACTTTGACCTTGACCCGGTTGCCCATAACCTCTGTGCCCTGTTTTATGGAATCGATCCTGCGGATATCGATCCTCACCGAGGAATAAAATTTGAGAGCTCGTCCCCCGGGCGTTACCTCGGGGTTGCCGAAGAGTACCCCTATCTTTTCCCTTAATTGGTTGATGAAAATGGCTGTGGTGTGGGATTTACTTATGGACCCTGCGAGTTTTCGAAGAGCCTGGGACATCAATCGAGCTTGGAGACCAACGTGGGCATCGCCCATCTCACCCTCAATTTCAGCTCGAGGGACGAGGGCGGCCACGGAGTCCACAACCACTACATCTAAAGCTCCACTTCGAACGAGCATTTCTGCGATTTCCAGAGCTTGTTCCCCGGTATCTGGTTGGGAGACGAAAAGGCTATCGATGTCCACACCTAAACTTTGAGCGTAGGTTGGATCTAGGGCGTGTTCGGCATCGATGAAAGCAGCCACTCCACCTTTTTTCTGAGCTTCGGCTATGATTTGCAAACCCAAAGTGGTCTTACCAGAAGCCTCCGGTCCGAATATCTCCACTATCCTCCCCCTAGGGACACCTCCAATTCCCAGTGCGATATCTAGGGTAAGGGCACCCGTGGGGATTACATCCACATCCATTCGAGCCGGATGTTCTCCCAATCTCATTATTGAACCCTTACCATATTTCCTCTCGATCTGTTCTCTGGTGATACCCAAAACCTTTTCTCGATCCAATTTTTGCCCTCCTTCAAGATTGTAATTTAGTCAACCGATCTTCGGTCAAATCATCCATTCATTTTACCCTTCAGTCAAGAGCCAAAGTTTTCTAACCAACCCAGCTTGTTGACTTTCGACTCCTGACTGCTATTTTAAACGAACATTTGTTCGCAATCAACCCTTTAGGGGGATTTTTACAATTTCACTGTATATGGGTCCACTAGGAGTGAGCCGGCTTTGGAAGAGGGTTATGCTTTTTACTTGTATAAATTGAGTGGAAAACTCCTCTGTCTCGATACTCGCTAACCTCAAGCGCATGTCTTGAAGTCTCCTTAACCTGGCCAAAGTGACGTGGGCATGGAATGCCTTTTCCTCTTTTTTAAATCCTAAAGGTTTTAAGGCTTCCTCCACAAATTGCTGTAGCTTGATCAGATCTTCTTCTCCTTCTTTTATCCCAATCCAAAAGACCCTGGCTCTTTTATTGGATGGGAAGCAGCCCAGCCCATTTAACTTAAATGCAAAGGGCTTCGCATTTTTTACACTCGAAGCAACGCTTTCGATGATTGTAGGCACTTTTTCCTCGGAACAGTTGCCCAGAAATTTTAATGTGAGATGGAGATTCTGAGGTTCGACCCATTTCGCTTCCTTCACCTTTTTCATCTCATTTTTAATCGAGGATAGTTTGCGTTGTAAATCTGGAGGGAGCTCAACGGCAATGAATAATCTAAGCATCGCTATGATACCTCACCCTCTTCGAATCTCTCTAAGAGAAAGAGCCGAAGCAAATTCAGGGCTTGTTGTGAGGTCTTGAATTTAATTACCTCCCTTGAACCAGTAAATATGAATCTTTTACAAAAACGAGTTGTTTTTGTGGACAAGGCTATAAATGTTAGACCAACAGGCTTCTCAGGAGTACCTCCTGTGGGACCAGCGATCCCCGTGATTCCCAATCCAATATCGGCTCCTACAATCAAACGAGCACCATCCGCCATTGCCTGCGCAGTGAATGAACTCACCGCACCATGTTCCAGGAGAACCTGGCTTGGGACCCTTATTAACTCTCTTTTCACTTCGGTGCTGTAGGGTATTATTCCTGCCCAAAAGTAATCGGAACTCCCTGGAATGTTGGTGAATCGATTGGAAAGTAGCCCTCCGGTGCAGGACTCAGCAACGGCCAACTTAAGCTCATGTTTCCGCAAAAGTTTGCCCACGACTTTTTCCAAGGTATCTTCATCGAAACCATAAACCAATTTCCCAAGTCGATCGGCTATTTCATCTTTGACATTGGAGATCAATTCTTCCACGGCTTTTATATCTCCCTTAAGCATGAGCAAGATGTGAACTTCTTCGAGATGGACTAATATCTTGATGTTTAAATTTTCATACTTGGCAATGATATCTTCTATCCTCTCTTGCAACGACGCCTCGCTAATATCACAGGTCTTTATGACCTTAATAAGGATTGCCTTTTCACGAACTCTTTTTCTTAAGAAGGGGATGACCTTATCCTTCAACATGACTTTCATTTCATCGGGCACGCCGGGCAAAGCGAAGATGATCTTATCTTCAATTTCCAGGATGATCCCGGGTGCCGTTCCCAGAGTCGGATTTATGGGAATGGCTCCTTCTGGAAGATATGCCTGACGCAGAATAAACTTAGGTATAGGTTTATCGTGCGGGAACCTTTCCTTTATGATTTCGGCGAGCTTGGGATCGAATACGAGCTCCCTTTTTACGGCTTTCGATAGAGCCTCTCGAGTGACATCATCAAATGTGGGTCCTAACCCGCCGGTTATGATGAGGGCATCGGAATGTTGAAGTCCGTCCAGGATAGCATGGGCGATTTCGTCCACATCATCGGGAACCACCTGATGTTGTTGAGAAGAAATCCCATTTTCTACAAGGAATCGGGCGATGTAAGGTGAATTGGTATCGGTAGTCAGTCCAAGGATGAGTTCCGTTCCCACGGCAACGATTCTGCACTCCATTTGCCTTACTTCCCAAGAGGTGAATTTGATAGAAACGAAATTTCTAAGATACCCTTTGCTTTCATGAAATACTCCATGCCTGAGATGATGGTGAAAACAACAGCGATGGCCATAAGTACCCACCCCAGAGACTTGCCGGCTATGAAGATCGGGAGGTTGAGGATGATGGCGATGACGGCGATGATTTGGGAAAGAGTTTTCAATTTCCCCAGCGAACTAGGGACTATGATTTTATTTTCGGCTACAGCCATGAGCCTGAGGCCCGAGACGGCAAATTCCCGAGCGATGATCACCAATGCTATCCAGGCTGATAATCTTGCTAACTCCACCAGAGCGATTAAAGCCGCGGAGATTAAAAGTTTGTCGGCGAGGGGATCCAGAATTTGCCCGAAGACGGTGACTCTCTTTTGAAAGCGAGCTACGTAACCATCCACCGTATCGGTGAAAGCAGCGATGCTAAAGATAACCGCAGCAATATAGGATCCGAAGGGTTGTATCCTTTGAGAGAGGAGGAAGATCATGAACAGTGGGATGAGTAATATCCTTGTAACGGTGATTTTATTGGCCAGATTCATCTTTATCTTCGGGTTGTGAACTGTTATGGCTTACATTATACCTTTTCTCAAGTTCTCATCAAGCCCATTTCAGCTCAAAAATCTGTGCTTTCATCGTCTCCAAATCTATGATACCCACGGTGGATTTACCCGTAAGCCACCCACCGCATTCTCCTGGGTTGACCACCAAAGGTTTCTTCCCTCGTACATCGACCTTATGAGTATGGCCATAGATGATTACATCATATTTTCCCCCAGCCATCAGACTAGGCAAGAATTTTGGTTGATGCATCAAGACGATTCTTTTGCCGCTTAATTCAATCTCGTGATAGTCCTCATATATCTCTCCTATACCTTCAAATTTTTCTTGAAGCAGCAATTTATCTCCATCGTTATTGCCGAAAACTCCTATGAGTTTTGGTCTCAAATTCTTAAATTCTCTGGGAGTTATGGGTGAAATAAAGTCTCCAGCATGAAGCACGATATCCACCCCACTTCCATTGAATAAGTCGACTGCCTTGGCGATCATGGGCATATTTTCATGGCTATCGGCCATAACGCCTATCCTCATCACAATACCTCCTTATCTTTTTTTAAAATGGACTAGTTCGGGGCAGCCGCTCGGGTCTCACCTCGCTGCAAACTTAAGAGAATGCTTAAGAAGTTTTCATAGGCGAGGCTCCGACACTTTCTTAAGCACTTACCCCTCCCTCGAATGTATAAAATGCAAACCTAACTTAATAGTCCATCTTATTCCTAAGTTCAAGGTCTTATGATATTTTTGGCTTCGGACTTTGGACAGGGCCTCGGACTTAGAATAATTTTGGATTTTAGATTGTGATTTTCCATTTTTCACTTTGAATTTTTCATTAAAGGCGAGACTTAGCTGTGCAAGAAGTTCATAATTTGGGAATTTGATGACTCTCCGAGTGGATTGGCGTCGTTGATTCTTTTCCTCGAAGAGATGCTTTCTACTTCTTTCGCTCTGGTTTTTTCTCTTCGTATCCCTTAAGCTTTTCCGCCAGTTCGTGCAGTCTCTTATCCACCGCGTGGTTTACGGTTCCCCTTGGATACGTTCCATCCGGACGCCTTACACCCGCTTCGATTCCCGTTAGAATCTCGATTCCTTCGTCAGCGGTCTTCACCACATAGATGTGAAATTTACCCTCGCGCACCGTCTTGATGACCTCTTCTCGGAGCATGAGGTTTTTGACATTCTGATGAGGGATGATGACTCCTTGATCTCCAGTTAATCCCTTGGTCTTGCAGCTATAGAAGAAACCCTCAATTTTCTCATTTATTCCACCCACAGGTTGAATTTCTCCCCTCTGGTTCACGGAGCCCGTCACGGCAATTCCCTGCTTTAATGGGATACCGGAAAGACTTGAAAGGATGGCGTAAAGCTCGGCGCTGGAGGCACTGTCTCCCTCGACTTCTTCGTATAATTGCTCAAAACATACGGATGCCGAGACCGACAGGGGCTTATCCGCTGCATATCTTTCCCCCAGGTAACCGGTGAGGATCATCACCGCCTTGCTGTGAATGCGGCCACTCATCTCAGCTTCTCTTTCGATATTTACGACTCCAGCCTTCCCCATATAAGTCCTTGCTGTGATCCTCGTGGGCTTCCCGAAAGCATAATCGCCCAGATTGACGAGGGAAATCCCGTTCACCTGACCAATGGTTTCTCCAGCGGTGTCTATGAGAATCGTCCCCTCTTCGATGAGTTCCTGGATTTTCTCCTCTATCATCCTCGAGCGGTAAATCTTTTCCTCGATAGCTTTCTTCACATGCTCCGATCTTACGTATCCATCACCATCTCTTTCAGCCCAAAAGTTGGCCTCAGCGATGATGTCGACCACGTCCATAAAACGAGTTGATAGTTTCTCCTGGTCTTCCACGAGGCGTGATCCATATTCAACCACCTTAGCAACTGCGGAGCGGTCGAAATGGCGAAATCCCCGCTTGTGGCAGTAACGACTTATGAGGGTGGCGTATCTCTCCACATTTTTAGGGGTTCGGTCCATTTCCAAATCGAAATCCGCTTTAACCTTAAAGAGCTTCCTAAAATCCTCATCGAATTGGTAGAGGAGATAATAAAGGAGTGGATGTCCGATCATCACAACCTTTACGTCTATGGGTATGGGTTCGGGTTTGAGGGTCGGAGCTGGGATCAGTCTGAATTGTTCCCCAATATTTTCTATAATGGCTTGTCTACTCCTCAAGGTTCTTTTCAGAGCATCCCAGGCCATGAAGCTCGTGAGCACATCCAAAGTTCTGATGACCAGATAGCCACCGTTGGCTCGATGGATAGCTCCCGCTCCAATCTTGGTGAAGTCTGTAACCAGTGCCCCACCAAGTTGGACCTGGTATTCAATCCTTCCGAGGAGGTTATAGTATGTGGGACTTGGTTCAAATATAACGGGTGCACCCTTAGTATCTGCGTTATTTATCAATACATTTACCCTATATCTCTCAAAGGCTGGTTCTCTTGGGAGCAATTCAATGCCGGGAAGGCTAATAACCGGCTTCTTCTCCCCGGCTTTGAAGTCTTCCAGATGCTCCACGATATCTTGTTGGACGGCATCGAGGTACTCAATTACTCTTGAATATTCTCTATATCTTTCTTTAAGAGCGTCTAGGAGATGTCCCAAGGCGAAGAGGGCTACTTGCCTGTCGAGCTTTGTCACCTTCTCCCTGGCTTCCTTCTCTAACTCTTTGATCCTTCTTGCCGCTTGATTTAAATCGTCCTTTAATTTTTTGCTCTTCTGATCGATTTCTCGGCGCGTTGCCTCGCTGAGCTTTTCATATTCCTCTTCCTTCAAGGGTTTTCCATAGAGTACGGGGATGGTCAGAATCCCCGTGGCTGTAAGCTTAACACTAAAACCGAGTTTTTCTGCCTCTTTTTGCATTTCCGAGAGAAGGGCGTCTCTCCTTGATTCAAATTCACCTACGATTTCATTCTTGTGCCTTCTATATTCCTCGCTTTCAAAGGCTTTAGATATCTCGGTTTTGCAATCTTCAATTAGCTCATTCATATCCTTGGCGAAAGTGCGACCCATCCCCGGCGGCAACTCGACGGCCATGGGTTTATGGGGTTCCGCAAAATTATACACGTAACACCAATCGGAGGGCACCCTTTGCTCTTTTGCTATTTTTTGGAGGTAGGATTTGACGGTGAACTCCTTTCCCGTTCCCGCAAGACCGGCTACATAGACGTTGAAACCAGGGCTTTTTATATTGATGCCGAACTCGAGAGCATTAACTGCTCTCTCTTGACCGATCGTCTCCTCAGATGGGGTTATTTCCTCGGTGGTTTGGAAAGGAAATTGATTTGGATCCAAATAACTTCTTAGCTTTTCTGGGGATAGTTCAAATCGTTTCATTTGTTCTCCTCTCGCACTTTTATATTTACCCTCGATATTTATCCTCGGCAAGCATCGGAAATATTCAACTCACCTTATTTTAGCTTTTTAGCGCCATAAAAGTCCATATTAAGTCAACCTTGGGCGCTGTTCCCCCTTTGAAGCCGGAGAACTTTGAATTTTTTCGGTCTCAATCCTAATCTTGAAAGTACGCATCCTGTTTATGGCTGCTGCTATTTCGTAACCTCTCGGAAGAGCGAACTCACCGGGGTGACCTTTGAAGGTGGATAGAATATCCAGCCCTTTTCTGCTTATGCCTCGTAAGATTGCTTGGATTATCTCGTCCAGCGTGCGCTTATCATCGATGTAATTTTGGCTGATATACAGAAGAATTTGCGCAATGGCATTGGTTTGATACTCGTCCACCAACTGCTCCACGCAGCTTAAATCTATGCTCTGTCGACCAAAGCGAATGAGATTCTTTCCCTCCCCTTTCACCTTGATTTTTTTGCCAGCTTTCGGTTGGAAGCTGGTCTTCAAGGGGATGCGAGAGGTTACTTCTCCAAAGGAAGTTCCACCCTCACAGATTCGCTGGGCTGCCAGGTGCGGGCAATCTCTTTGGCTTTTTGGGTTACATCCCTGGGTCTGTACTCATCCATCATGATCACGGTGTCAGCGACATCGAAGTAGTCCCCAGATCCTCCTATGACGACGATGCTGGAAACTTTCAGGTCATGGTAAAGGAGTTTTGCCTTGTCGATGAATGAGGTGATGGGTTCCTTCCCTTTGGCCACGAGCGACTGCATTCTCTCATCGCGAATCATGAAATTGGTTGCGGAGGTATCCTCGTCTATGAGAAGAAGACTGGTCCCAATCTCCAGAGCCTCCATGATGTTTGCAGCTTGACTGGTGCTTCCGCTGGCATCATCGGTACAAAAAGCGGAAGTACTTTTCCCCACGGGAAGATTTTGAATGAAGGAGCTGATATTCACCTTTTCAATCCTCCGACCATCCTCGGCTCTGATCTTTACGGCATCACTTCTCGTTATGACTAGTTCCCTTCCATCCCCTGGGATGTGATTATAGACTCCCCTTTCCACAGCTTTAAGTAAAGTGGTCTTTCCATGGTAACCACCACCTACGATGAGAGTTACCCCTTCGGGTATTCCCATCCCTCTTATCTCCCCTTGATGAGGCAAGGAAATGAGGACTCTTAGAGAAGAAGGTGAATGGAATGGTATCGCTTCTCTTATTGACATTGGTTTGTCACTTATCCCTGATTCCCTCGGAAGAATGGAGCCATCAGCCACGAAAGCCACCAGCCTTCGACTAACAAGCTCCTTTCGCAGGAACTCCTGGTCTTCATGGAGATGCACTTGGTTCCTGAGGGTATCTGGATCATATCTCGCGAAGAACAGAGAATCCTCAACCACTTGGGGAAGTTCCCCAAAGAACATTTCAAGAGCCTCCTTTCCAAGGATGGTTCTTCCTCGAGCGGGAAGTCCTATTGAAAGCCTGGCCTCAATGTACTCGGTGGTAGCTAGCACGGACGTCCTTTTTAGTACCTCCTGTCCACACTTCTGAATCTCTATAAGACCACTTTTGCCGGTTCCCCTATTTCCCCTAACATGGTGGGAGATTGCCAAAGCTATTCTCCGTGTAATGAAATCTTCAAAGGCCGTTTTTCTGATTTCATTTTTAAGATACTCCAGTGGAAATTTAGCTAAATCTTGACCCACACGGATCCTTATCTTTGAGGGAGTAGCGAAGGGATCTCCCTGAACGTGGTCGATGAACAGCTTAAATTTGGGGAAAAAGTAAATCCCCGCAAGGATTCTGTAAGCCTTATAGCCCTTTTCATCGATTTGCAATATCTTTTTCTAGAGATTTTCTTGCGCTTGGGGCATCTTCATTTCAAAAATTAAAGGATCCCAATGATTTATTAAAGTCATTTTGGGGCGACTGAGAGTGATTATAGCTATAAGGGGATTATGATCAATCAATGAGGGTCAACATTCCCGTGGTGGTCATTGGTGAACTGTGAAGATTCTCTCTGCTACACCGGGATGCTGTCCCAAAGGTCCAATTGGCACGCCATTTTTCTCAATTTCCACTCCTCTGGCGTTGCCGGCTCGAACGAAGATCGAATCTTTACCCTTCCACTCCATAACTTGATCTTTTTTGAGTGTTCCTTCGTAAACTTTCACTCCATCAACAACGATCCTAAGCCAGCAACCCTTTTCATCTGTGACCCTCATCTTGATGGCAAATTCCTTTGGAGGTTGAGGAGAAGGAGGTGCAGGAGTCGTAACTTTGCTTTCCTCTGGTTTGGATGTTTCCTCCTTATTTTTCACCTCAACCGTGGGTGGGATCTTTTCTCTACGAGGCAAAGGCTTTCTTTTAAGACTACTCCAACCGAAAAAACCTATGGTCAGTAAAAATACTAGTACCAAGGTGGTGGCAAAGGCAATCCTTTTAGAATGTCTGGTCGGAGGTGGGGTGATGGGTATAGTCTTTGCCTCATATTTTGGCGGTGGCTCTTCATATTCTCGCTTATATTGTTCGATTAAAGGAATGGGGTCAAGTCCCAGACAAGTGGCATAACTCCGAATGAACCCTTTTGCGTATACATTTCCTGGCAGCACATCAAACTTGTTGTTCTCAATGGCCTCCAGATACTTGCTCCTAATTTTTGTTGCTCTTTCCATATCCTTGATGGTTTTGCCCCGATTCCTACGGGCTTCAGAGATTACCTCACCGATAGAGTCCACGGCTTCCCACCCTTTCTGACCAATACATTTCAACTTTAAATTATCACAAAGAAATTTCCCTTGGAAGGTTAGAGAGAAAATAGTTGAGATTGGTTGAGCTAGTTGAGCGACGAGAGTTGAGTTATTGCTCTCTTGCTCTTTTAATCCGCTCGAGTTCTTCAAGGGTTATGAGCACCGCTCTCGGTTTGCTACCTTCATAACCTCCTACAATGCCTCTTTCCTCGAGCATATCTATTAATCGAGCGGCTCGGGCATAACCCACACGAAGGCGCCTTTGGAGCATGGATATGGAAGCTTGACCAGTGGTCACAACGAGCTCCATGGCTTGATCAAGGAGTTCGTCTTCGTAATCATATCCCAACTTCGATCGGTGCTCCTCTAGTATTTCTGTTTTATATTCTGGCTTCGCTTGTTTTTTAATAAAGTTGGTAATCATTTCAATCTCCGGCTCGGTTACGAAGGATCCTTGGATTCGCCTGGGCTTGCTTCCCGCGGTGATGAAAAGCATATCTCCCTTGCCCACGAGTTTCTCCGCTCCTCCCATATCCAAGATCACCCGGGAGTCCGTCTGGGAGGATACAGCGAAGGCGATCCGCGATGTGATATTAGCCTTTATGAGACCGGTGATTATATCCACCGATGGCCTTTGGGTTGCAATCACCAGGTGAATTCCCACGGCTCTGGCAAGCTGAGCGATGCGGCAGATGGCATCCTCTACCTCTCCGGGAGAGACCATCATCAAATCGGCCAGTTCGTCGATGACGATCACTATATAGGGCATTGGCTCCTTATCCGTATCCTTAACTCTCACGTTGTAACCGTCGATGTTCCTCGCCCCTACTTCAGCTAGAGTTTTGAACCTTTCCTCCATCTCCTCCACAGCCCAGGTTAAAACAGATGCCGCTTGTTTGGGGTGAGTGACCACGGGGGTTATGAGGTGAGGTATGTCCCTAAACGATGCGAGTTCAATACGTTTTGGGTCTATGAGTATCATCTTAACCTCACCGGGTCGAGCTCGCATGATGAGGGAGGTGAGGAGGCTATTTATGCAAACACTTTTGCCCGACCCAGTGGCTCCCGCGACGAGTAAGTGGGGCATTTCACCGAGGTTTGCCAATACGGGTTGCCCTGCGATATCTTTACCTACCCCTATGGTGAGTAACCCCTTTGCCTCTCTGGCTTCGGGAGTGGAGAGAACATCGCCCAGGGTTACTAACTCGCGATATTGATTGGGTACCTCGATACCGATGGCTGATTTTCCAGGAATTGGAGCTAAAATTCTCACGTCGGCCGTGGCTAAAGCCAATGCGATGTCATCGGCCAAGCTTAACACGCGGTTAACTTTCACTCCGGTTGCGAGCTGAATCTCAAATCTGGTGACCGTGGGACCCTTGATGACTTTACTCACCGTGGCGTCAACATCGAAATTCTGCAAAGTCCTTTCCAAGATGCGGATACTCTCCCTTATGTTCTTTTTCGAGAGAAGACCTCTGGTTGGAGGAGTTCGCTTGAGAAAGGATGGTGGTGGAAGCTGATAGATTTCGGATGAAATGTATCGTTTTTCCAACCTCTTTGCCAACCACGTAGTTTCTTTCATGAAGGCATCCTGACTGATTACGATGGGTGTTTCCAACTCTGGCTTACCTATAGTTTTGGGTTCCTCCTTTAACTCCGGCTCTGGGTATACCGTTATTTGTTCTCGTTCCGGGTGAGCTTTCCTTAGTGCTTTTTTAAACGTGAATAACACGAATTTTGAACCTTCGGCGGCTCTTGAAAATAAATCGGATATGGAGATACCCGTGCAGAAGACCGTTCCGATGATCAGGAGAGCGGAGAGCAGAATATAGGCATTTATTGTCCCTAAAAGGGTTCTTAGAACATAGGAAAGACAGGCACCCGTGAATCCCCCATGGGAAAACAGAAATTTTGGTTCGAATTCCTTTAGAGCCGGTGTACTTAAGTGTACAATGGAGACGATGCTTACAAAGCAAAGCATAAGACCCAACCCAACCCATTCCAAATTAATCCTGGGTCTATGCAAAAGGAAGAGTACGCCCCATATGGCCAGAAATATTGGGATGAGGAACCTTCCCGATCCAACAAGATATTTCAGAGAAATAACCACGTAGTGACCTATAATCCCCGTGGCCGATGTTAAGATGCAAACCATGAGAAGAATGGCGAAAGCGATCAATGAAATCCCATAGATTTCTTCAAGGTGCTTTTTCGAGATTTCCTTGTTTCTCATTTTTTCTTCCCCTTTGACCAAGCAAATTTATAATTTTTATTGTGACCGATAAAACCCTTGCATTTATGACCGCACGTGCGAAAGAAAATAAAGGATAATGGCGATTATTCCCATGATCCAACAGTACCAGGCAAAGATTCCAAATCTTCGTTCCTCCAAGGTTTTAAGGACGATCCTTATGGCTATATATCCCGAAATTGCCGCCGTCAAACTTCCTAGAAGCATCACCGGTAATTGTGAAGGGACGATCTGAGTGGCTTTAACTAGGTAGAAGATGCTCACCGCTACCACGGCGGGGATGGAAAGCAAGAAGGAAAACCTCGCCGCAAATTTTCTATTTAAACCGCACTTCAAGCCGGTGATGATGGTCGTACCAGAACGAGATATACCGGGGATTATTGCAACCCCCTGGGCAAAACCTACCCATAGGGCATCGAGGATCTTCATCTCCGGAAGCCCTCGATTTTCCCCTTTGGATCGTTCTCCCAACCACAGGATACATCCGGTGACGATGAGCATGCCTGAAACCACTAAGATCGATTTGAATAGGAACTCAAAGATGGGTCTAAAGGCAAATCCGATGATCGCTGTGGGGATCGTGCCTACAATGATCAATACTCCAAATCGAGCGTGAGGATCTTCCCAGGGATTATCCATCCCTTGCTTTGAGAAGATGTTAAAATAGGCTTTAAACATTTTAACTATGTCTTCCCAGAATGCAACCATGATTGCGATCAAAGTCCCCATGTGTAGCAGAGCTTCTAGAAGAGCTCCTGGTTGATCGACTCCTAGATAATGTTCCATCAAAACTAAGTGACCAGAGCTACTAATGGGTAGGAATTCGGTCAATCCCTGGACAATTCCTAGAATTATTATCTGAATTGGTTTCATTTAAATGATCTTTCTCAAAAATATGGAATATGAGCACTTTACACGACTTTTGCATCTCTCATGATCTTTTCCAGTTTTGAAATCTGCTCCCGGTTGGCCTCAATGAGCGGTGGCCTTGGTGCGCCTACATCAATGCCCTTAAGTTTAACTGCAGCCTTAACCATAATGGGATTGGTCGTCATGAACAGGGCTTTAAATAGGGGCAATAAACGCAGATGAAGCTCAAGGGCCTCTTGAGTATTGCCTTGTTTATAAGCCTTTATCATTTGTTGAATTTCCCTACCCGCGATGTGAGAAGCGACACTGATGACGCCTACTCCCCCCAGGGCGATTATGGGAAGGGTGGAGCTATCGTCTCCACTGTAAACGAGAAAATCATCGGGGGTTTCGCTCACAATCTTGGCTATTTGTACCAAATTCCCGCTGGCCTCCTTTATTCCCACGATATTATGGACTTTGGACAGAGCAATCGCCGTTGAAGCTTCCAGATTCTGAGCCGTGCGCGAGGGTACGTTGTACAAGATTATGGGGAGCGAGGTACTTTCGGCAATCGTTTTAAAATGGTTATAAAGGCCTTCTTGGGGTGGTTTATTGTAATAGGGTGTTACCAGCATAGAACCATCCACACCCACTTTTTCGGCGCGCTTAGTCAGTTCTATGCTTTCCGCGGTACAGTAGCTGCCGGTACCAGCGATGACCGTGCCCTTATTGCCAATGGCTTCTTTTACTACCTTGAAGAGTTGAACCTTTTCATCTGCGGTTAGTGTGGGAGATTCACCCGTGGTGCCGGAGATCACGAGACCATCGGAGCCATTCTCTATGAGATAAGTAGCTAATTCCTGAGCTCGATTATAATCCAAGGTTAGGTCTCCTTTAAATGGAGTCACCATCGCCGTTAGAACCGATCCAAATTCCATTATCCTACCTCCTATTAAGCTGTAAGTGTAATGTTCTCGCACATTGGTAAGACTTATATTGTTTGGGGCATCCCTCCGAGTGCTAGCTGCTGCCCGTACGGGCTGCGGCTCTCTCAGGGCGAACACCCTCCATAAGTTCGGGTCGGACTGTTGCCGCCGCTGTTCCCCGACTCGTCGGGGCTTAACGGTTCTCTTAAGATGCACTCTCCAGGATAACCCCAAATTACTAATAAAATTCTCAAGAGAGTGTAAACAATGCCTGAACCTTCAACCTAGAACCTTCAACCCAGAACGAAACTCCTTTATATCTCAAGTAGTTTATCCAAGCCGTAGGTTAGTCCCCTTCTCTTCTGCACCTCTCTGATGGCCATTAAAACGCCGGGCATGAAGGATGATCGGTCAATGGAGTCGTGTTTGATGGAAAGTATCTGACCGGTGGAGCCAAAGATCACCTGTTGATGTGCCACCAGACCCGGCAATCGAACGCTATGGATTCGGATACCTTTAGCCTCTCCTCCTCGAACTCCTTTTATCTTTTCCGTCTCCTTGGGATTTCGAGAGGCTTCTCCAACTTTGGCTTGGGATATGATCTCTGCGGTTTTCAAAGCTGTCCCGGATGGGGC
>DDKQ01000084.1 GCA_002339355.1 Candidatus Subteraquimicrobium carltonvillense
GGATTCCTTCGACTTTGCTCAGGACATGTTTGGTCATTTAATATTGTTTAGAATTTGGTGCTTTGTGCTTAGAATTTAAAATATTCCTTTGCTTAAGAACAGTTTGGCAAAAAGAGCTTCTGCCGCAGGCGATTTATGTCTAGCCTTACTATTACTTGTATATCTCCTCACCCAACTTTAATACAATTTTATCATCCCCGTAAAGAAGGGTGACACTATCGGTCCCTATCGATAATACTTGATAGGGAGAATCATTTATTCGATCTCCCTCTTTAACCTTATATATAGTGCTCCCATATTTTATGGAGGCATATTTCGTTCCATCCTCAGTATAAATATCCTCAAGGGCGAGAACTTTTAGCGTTGTTTCAGTTGTATCCGTGACGGTGGGCGTAGTCACTTTGGTGATCAAAGGCTTAAAGGGGTCTTTACTCTCGTATACTTCAAAAGAGTCAACCTGATCAACAGGGGAAGGAGGAGCCGTTGCAATCATTTTCTCCGCCTTCTCTTCCTCCTTTGGTGTGGATCGAGGTGGTTGAACCACACGTCGGGGTTCCCTGGGAGCCTTGCTAAGAATCACCAAGAATAAAAGCGCTGAAGCAACGACGAATACGATAAGAGCAGCGATGATGACCATTTTTTTGCCCTTGGGCGTTTCTAAAAACCCTTTAACTTTGGTTGTATAATCCTTTATGTCTTGTGCCATTTTCTATCCACCACTTTTACTCGTCTGAGATTTACCACCTTCGCTAGCTTGCTGGACTTTGATGAGTGTGAAGGCGCTCGCGGAAATATCCACGGAGAGCTCGGGGTACTCCTTCACGGATATGTTCATCGCATTTACTTTTACCTCTCGGGGAAGTCCTTCAAGACGATAGAGAAAATCGACCACATCGAAGAATCCTCCAGTAATGTTAATACTCAAGGGTATTTCGGAAAAACTCTCCTTCGGGCTGAGAACAGAGGGTTTTATGGAAATAAAGTCAATGCCTGCTTGCGTGGCTATATCCTGTAGCTCGATTATAAGGGATGGGAGTTCGGGCTCCTCTGGAATTCTTTTGCTCAAGTTCAACAGCTTTGACTCAATTTGGGCCGATTCTTCCTTTGCAGCTTTAAGGCGTGAAAGCGTAGACTTCGCTGTCTCCTGCCTCTTCCTCTCCTCCTCCATTTGCTTTCGAATTTGGGCTTTTCGGTTCTGTTGAGGTAGCCAAGCCAAGAGGAAGAATGCGACCACGAGAAGAATTGCAAATATGCCCACTGCCGTTATCTTAGACTTAAGCGAAATGGCCATGCCCTCACTCTCCCGAATTCTTAGGCGGGGCAGGAACGGAAGGCTTCGCCGTTTTTAATTGAGAAGTCGTCTCAAATTGGATGGCTTCTTGCTCTTCTACCACTGTTTTTTCCGAAACATTGAGCCAAATCTCGGTAAACTGCTTAATTTCCTTCAACCTGACCATCCATTTTGCCACCGAATTATGGGTGAAGGTGTAACCTTGGAAAGTGATTCCAGCATTCATGTCTCCCTTAAAAGAAGTCAACCAAACATCGCTCGGTATGACCATACTAATTTCGTTGAGTAGCTTCGACCATGATACCTCGCCTTCCATTGCGGTCTTGAGGATTCCCTCTCGCTTTTCAACCTCCGCCTTTTTCTTCTCATAAATTTCATACTCCGCGATTACCTCTTGTAACTTTTGATTTTCGGTCTTAATTGCAGAGAGTTCTCGCTCCTCCTGACTGACGACCCAGGCATTAATGGTATATATAAAAAATAAGATAAAAACGAGGACCACTATTCCCATGAATGAGTAAACTAGGATTCTTTCAGCTCTCCTCTTTCCAAGGATTTCCGGAGGTAATAAATTGATGTTCGTCATCGCTCAAACCCCCGTAGAGCAAGACCAAGACAAATGGCAAGGGAAGGTTCTTCAGCCATGAGCTCCCCTTGAGGTAATTTGGGATCGATCTGAAATCCCTTCAAAGGATGACCAAATTCCACATCCACTTGTAAGCCCTGACTTAGATAACGATCAAGGTATTCCAGTTTCGATCCACCTCCACTTAAAATAACACGCCCAATGCCTTTGACCTGCGTGGCTTGCGCAAGATAATAATCGAAAGAGCGTCGGACCTCGGTCACAAAATTATTTATTTCTTTCCCCAAAACCTCTTGCACCAGTGGCACTTTATCGGCCATCTCAGACTGAATCTTTTTGGATTTTGACTTCTTATTCAAAGGAGTTAGCCCTATCTCGACTTTCAAATCCTCGGCTTCGTCGAAGGATACGTTCAAGGCATCAGCTATGGCACGGGTAAAATCATTTCCCGCCAGAGAGGTCACCCGAGTAAATCTCGGTATTCCTCGCTCTACAACGACGATATTGGTGATCCCGGCACCGATGTTGATCAGAGCTGTTGCTGTTCCCTCCAACTCCCCTTCCCCAGGAACAATGGGTGACTCACCTATGAGCGAGTGCATCAGAGCGAAGGAAGATACATCGATTACCACGGGTTTTAATCCAGCCCTCTCAACAGCGGCGACATTGTTCTGGATCATGTCCTTCTGTCCAGCTACAAGGAGCACCTCCATCATCCGCTCATTATTCTCCGTGGTGAATTCGCCCACCACTTGGAAATCGAGAATGGCTTCCTCGATGGGTATTGGAATGAATTCCTGAGCTTGATACTGAATGGCTCCTTTGAGCTCTGATTTCTCCATGAAAGGGAGTTCGATGAGGCGGACAACGACCTTCTGATTGGCTACACCGATTACCACTCTCCTGTCCCCAAAACCTGCATTCTTCCAGAGTCTAAATAAGGAGTTTGAAACGGCTTCGACGTCGACTACTTCGCCCTCTACAACGGCTCCCATGGGGACCTTTACCTTGCCATACTTAATGAGGATGGGTGAACCCTGCGCTGGCTTAAGCTGAGCTGCTCGGAAGGTATTCGTGCCAATATCAAGACCTATTGGTGGAAGGATTCTAAATGTAAAAATGCCCAAAATACGATTCCTCCTACGATCATGGCTTCCACTTGATTTAAACCTTTGTTGCTTCCCCTCTTCGGGCGGGGCATTACCTTTTATCTATTATTGAAACCGACTACTTGATTCGATAAAATTTTGTATTTCCCTTTTTAAAAATTCCACAGAAATTTATCGGCATTTCCGCCCATTTCTTTAATAAATCACTATTGCTCACGCCAAGTCCTGTAATCTAGGGTCACACCCTGTATGATCCCAAAGGTACTCGGATACTCCGAGGGCATGGCAGATCCCCTGAAAGTCAACTTGACTCGTCTTTTGATATTATCAAACCAAAGCCGACCATCATCATTATCGACATCGCCCGCAATTATACTCCCGATAATCGCTATTTCCCGGCCGCTGGATTCAGTGCGGAATCGGATTCCCTTCCGAGAGAAGACCACCCCTTCGAGTTCGATGTGGTTTCCGGTATCGGTCGATCCCGCATTGGTATTCGAAGCCAGAAATATAACATATCTGGAGAGCAAACTGGATTGGGTGGAGTAAACATAATCATAAACCCTCGTTTGAGCATTGCTGTAAAGTTCGGTATTCGCTCCCATTTGAGTTGGCTTTAGTTTGGTTCCCTGGATGACCAAGGCATCCTTATTCGTATCAGGGTCATCATCATCCCAACCGCCGGCGATGATTTGTATCTTTTCCCCGATGGTTGAGCTATTTATGGTCACATTGCCATAAGCCACGATCGTGGTTACCGTGGAGGTATCCGTGCTGGTTACGGTGGCACCATCAATGGTCAAATTCCCATTTATGTAGGTCTTGCTTCCCCCCGTGAGCGTTACTGTTCCGGTCCATGTTTGGTTTCCGGCGGGGTAAGTGCTCGCCGTGCGAATTTCCTGTTCATAAAGGGCTGTTCTAAAGGTAGGTAGCCCCGAAGGATTGGCGGAAGTGGCTTCCTTCCAATGCGCGTCGGGAAATTCCCTCACACCGTCAACGTATTTATTATCCACGGGGCGTACACCGTCTTCGTCATAGGCATATCCGAGATAATCAGAACTCGTGCTCGGTTCTCGGATGTTTATGACCCAGCCGTGGATGTTTAAAACATCGCTCCCCGTACCGTAGATCATAATCCTCGTGGTTTCGGTCGTATCATTGTATATGAAGACGTTATCCTCCGCAGAGGGATCATCATCATTTCCGGGTATGGCGTTGGATTTAGCAGCGGTCAAGGCACGCTGGAAAGAGGCGGGCACCGTATTCACCACCGTTTGAACCCCTATTCTCCTTGTTACTCCCGTAACTTTCCCCACGGAAATGAGCAATCCAGTGTTCGAATCGTAAATCGTATAATAGCTTCCCGATCCAAGAGCAACCGGTGTGGTCTCGCTTCCAATCGTGCCGGACATGTTGCTGTTTAAACTCCACAGAGCGTGGTTTATTCCAGCTTCCGCTAGATAATAGGCTTTTGTGGAATTGGCATGCTGAATTACCATATATGCCTCATTGATGGTCAGGGAAATGAGGGCAGCCCCCACAAGGATCAAGATCAAGGCAGCGCTTAAAGCAAAGGCTAGTGTGTATCCCTCTTCCTTGATCAAAATCTTCAATCTAAGCGGAAACTCAACCATCCTTCCCATATCATAAATCCTCCATCACTTCCTCAACCTACATTCGCTCTCCAGCCTGTATTCCTTTGGAAGCTCATCCGGATTTTTATCCACGATTAAGGTGATATAAATCTGGTGGGGATGATTGACATCATCCGCCCTGAAAACTGGGACCGATTTATCACGGTTGATCAAATATCTAGCCAAAATTTGGCTTGAACTACCAACCTGCCTTGTTAAAATTCCATTCGTGGATAGAGAGTAAATCACCAACGTATCATGGGTATAATCGGCGTGAACGATATCGGTTTCCGCCAGAGAATAATTGAAGGTAACCGTTCCCTTCTCATAATTTACGCTATATTCGCTGGATGGACGGGGTATGCTGTTTCTGTAGATGGTTGGAGGCGCCGATGATAACCATGGATAATATCGCGATGGTCCATAGACCCTCCTTTGGGAATCGGTTGTGGACAATTCCTCTCCAACTATTTGTAATCCGGATATGGTGAGGCTATAATCGGTAATCCCAGTAACCTCATAGCATTCCCTCAGCTCTTGAGCTATCCTCAACATGGCAATTCGGGCACTCCGTTGAGCATCTATTTGCCCCTCGGAAAGATTCCAGGTCTCCAGGCCTTGAACCAACAAGCCGTATAAAGCCCCAACTATCAAAAAGAGCAAAGCTCCAGCCAAAAGTAGCTCCACCAGAGTGAACCCTCTTTCTTCATTGGATTTAATATATCCCAGCATGAACCTCGCCCCCGCTTATAGCTTCCTTGCCCTGTAAGTTACCAGTATTACGGCTTGCGTTTGACCTTCCCTGGTCCAGCTCACCCTAACCGTAATTCTCTTAATATCCGCATTCGAATTTGTGATCTCAGAAGGTGAAGAGACTATTGTTACCTTACGATTAAAGATCTTACCCCCTGCAGTACTTGTATCCGAGTAAGTGCCATCTTGAAGCTCGGGGTCATCATAGGCTTTATTCCTCAGGTACTCCATCTTCTCTTGAGCAAAATTGGTGGCAAGATTCTTATCCTTGGAGGAGGAGACGAACCCAACCCCTTCATAAAACATGATGAATATGGGAATTAGGATGAGAGCAACGATCGTCGCCGCTCCTAAGACTTCGAGAAGGGAAAATCCTTTCTCGCTTCTTGTCATTACTCCCACCCGCTTCTGTAAAGATGCTCGCTATTTTTATCGGCATCGCAGGTGGAGAGCTAAAGGCACAGGATGTATAGGAAACATAAGCTTAAATAGTAGCGGAAAATCTGGTGACCGAAGAATAGGGTTATAAGTCCACCGAGGGCAAGGAATGGACCAAAGGGAATAATATCCTTCCTGCTCATTCCCTTGAAGATGATGAGTGCAATGCCGGAAATGGCTCCCAAAAGAAAACCAAGGAATAGAGCGGTCAGCACATGCCAGCCCAGGAATATACCCAAAAATGCCGCGAGCTTTATATCCCCTCCCCCCATTCCCTCTCTCCTTAAAAAAAGATGAGCCAATAATGCCACCAGCAGTAGTAATCCTCCACCGATGAAAAACCCAATCAATGAGGAGCCTATCGCTTGTGGATTGGGCAAAATCACCAAGATGGACTGTATCCCTAAAGCCGGCAAGATTACCTTATTGGGAATGATCTTATGTTTCAAATCGATGGCAGCGACCAGAAGAAGGATGGAGATGAAGAATGAAGTCGATAAAAACCCCAAGCTTAGTCCGAACTTTAAGAAACAAAATAAAAACAGGAGTCCGGTCAATAATTCCACCAGGGGATATTGAATGGATATCCTTCCCTCGCAATAGCGGCACCTGCCCTTGAGCAGAAGATAACCGATAAGCGGAATATTGTCATAAGCTCTTATGATTCTACCACAGTGGGGACAATGAGAGCTGGGGAAGATGATAGATTCTTTCCTTGGAAGACGGTAAATACAAACATTCAAGAAGCTTCCAATGGCTAATCCGAATATGAAAAATACCAATCCCATTATCCCCTTTAGCATATCTCCCCCATTTTGACAGCCCATTCAATGATGCCTTTAAATTTATCGACTTCTTTACCATCACCATTTAGCCACACGAATATAAATAAAAGATCTTTAGCTGGCAAGTTCCTATATAACTTTTATAAGTGGGTCATAAATCACCGAATATTTTTCTGAAGGGGGTCACCCCTCTTTAGATAACCAGGCAGCAAATTCTGAAATTACGACTCATGTATGACTTTTATCTGCATAAATACTGCATATTCCAAACGGCAAATGTAAAATGTAAAACTAAAAAAGGTAAAAAGCTGTGCAAGCTAAATTTTTGTCAAAGTACAGTAAAAAAGAAGTGGCACCATATGGGTGCCACTTTCCGTTAAAAGCTAATTTTAGTACTCATGGCCATCGTAGCCACCCGGACATACCGCATAGGGAGGATCTCCCGCCTTGAGGGTATAGTACGCGTCAGCCTTTGGACACTTTGGCGCTGACTTGAGATACTTCTTCGTTATTAGAACATGAGTATCGTCAAGCGTTACATCAGCTCCCGCCTCTCCAGGAGGAGGATAAACATCCTCGGTGGCCTTGTAAGTGGTTATTGCTCCGTCGATGGTTCTTAAGTTTGCCTGACAAGTTCTCTTTTGAGCGCTCTCACGTGCCACGTTGAATACTGGAACTGCGATGGCGACCAAGATGGCAATGATCAGAACGACGACCATTAACTCGATCAATGTGAAACCTCTTTCCTTCCTAATCACCTCTTTTCACCTCCTTGCATGAGAAAATTTAAATTGCATTTGGAGCTCCAACATCACCTCCGAGAAAAGAAAAACGCAAGCGGTCTAAGTAGCTTGCGTTTTCTTAAAGAGTATTCCATATGAGGCAACCCGGCTAACTTAGACCAAGTCCCGTGGCTTTGCGCCCCCCGCTCTCACGGGGTTTGCCCTTATCTCTTTTTCAAGGTACCTCGCTAACTTTATCGGCACTTTGTTTTGAAACCTTAATATCCTCAAATTTTTTGGACCTGCGACCTGCATTAAGCGGACCTTTACCCTATTTAATCAGGGTAATCACTTGGAACATCGGCATATACAGGGAGATAATTATGCCTCCAATTAAGGTTCCCATGACCACGATCATTAAGGGTTCGATCAAAGAAGTGAGCGCATCCACCGTGGCTGAAACCTCCGAATCATAGAAATCGGCAATCTTATTCAACATTGAGTCGAGGGCTCCCGTCTCCTCGCCAACAGCGATCATCTGAACCACCATTGGAGGGAACACAGTGCTTTCCTCCAGAGGTCTCGCGATGGTCTCTCCCTCCTTGATGCTGGAACGGGTCCTCATCACAGAGGTAGCAACCACGGCATTGCCCGAGGTTTCCGCTACAATGTCCAAAGCTTGGAGTATGGGGACGCCACTGGAAACTAAGGTTCCCAGGGTTCGAGCAAATCTAGCTATGGATATCTTACGAATCAAGAGTCCGATGATGGGCAAGTGCAATTTTATCCTATCGATCTGCAATCGACCTGTTTCGGTTCTCCCAAACCATCGGAAGGC
>DDKQ01000108.1 GCA_002339355.1 Candidatus Subteraquimicrobium carltonvillense
AACCCTAAACCCTAAACCCTATCTGGGGGAAGATATATAAGTGGCATTGACTGGACTGGATATCTACAAGAAATTACCCAAAACGAATTGTGGGGAGTGTGGCTTTCCAGCTTGCCTTCCCTTCGCCATGAAGTTGGCAGCAGGTCAGGCAGAGCTCGATGCTTGCCCCTATCTCTCTGAGGAGATAAAAGAGGAGCTCGCTGAAGCATCGGCCCCGCCAATTCGACTGGTGACCATCGGCAAGGGAGAAAATGTCCTAAAGATCGGGGAAGAACAGGTGATGTTCAGACACGAGAAAACCTTCTTCCATCCACCGGGCATCGGAGTGATCGTGGAAGACACCGATCCTCAAGAAATCATCGATGGGAAGATAAACCAAACTCGCGAGGTCAAATTCGAGAGAGTGGGACAGATATTAAAATCCGACATCATCGCGGTCAAGGCTTCCTCTGGAGATACTTCAAAATTCGTCTCCGTTGTGGGGAAGGTAAGGGAGGCATTGGATCTTCCCATCATCCTCATGACCGATAATCCTGAAATCATGAAAGCTGCCCTTTCGATATGTGCTGAGGATAAGCCCTTGATTTATGCGGCAAATAATGAAAATTCTGAAGCCATGGCCAATTTATCCAAAGAATATGATTGTCCCCTGGCGGTTTCCGCAAAGGGTCTGGAGACCTTATCCCCACTTGTGGAAAAGATCCTCGCCTTGGGCGTCAAGCATCTCGTATTGAATCCGGGTTCCGAAAATGTCGGTTCCGCCCTGCGCGATCTGGTACTCATCCGTCGAGCGGCGCTGAAGCAAAAGTTTCGTCCCTTGGGTTATCCGGTGATAACATTCCCCTGCTCTCAAGCTGAAGATGATCTCATGGAAACAACCTTGGCTGCGATATACATCATGAAATACGGGGGAATCATTCTCCTGCGGAACCTGGAGCCTTGGAAGGCATTGCCCCTTTTCGTACTCCGTCAAAACATCTATACGGATCCTCAACGTCCCATGAGGGTTGAGGAGGGAATTTATCCAATCGGCAATCCCAATGAGACTTCACCGGTTCTCATCACCTCCAACTTTTCTTTAACCTATTTCATAGTTTCGGGGGAGATAGAAGCGAGCAAAATTCCCTCATGGCTCCTCGTTCTGGATACGGAGGGTCTTTCGGTGATGACATCCTGGGCGGCGGGAAAGTTCGTTCCGGAAACGATTGCCCCCTTCGTGAAACGCAGTGGCATTACCGATAAGGTCAAGCACCATAAACTGGTGATACCGGGTTGCGTGGCTCAGATCAGTGGTGAGCTTGAGGATGAGCTTCCCGATTGGGATATAATCGTCGGTCCGCGGGAGGCAGCTGATATCCCGGTCTTTTTGAAGCAGTGGGCCGCCTAACTTTGTGAGGGGGGAAAAATGATCGTCACCAAACAGAAACCCCTTGAGGAAATCTTGAATTTTCTTAAGGACCATGAAGCCATCTTTCTCATAGGTTGCAGACTTTGTGCTGCGATGTACGATACCGGGGGACTTCCTCAGGTCAAGGAGATGGGAGAGAAACTTAAGGCTCAAGGAAAAACCGTAACCGGTTTTTCGGCTATTGCCGCTCTTTGCCATGGCAAAAATGTGGAAAAGGAATTGTCCGAAAGGGCGAGGGAAGTCGATGCAGCCCAATCCATACTCGTTTTGGCCTGTGGGGAAGGGGTACAGGTGGTTAGCGAAATCTCCGCTAAGCCGGTTTATCCCGCTCTCGATACCCTATTTTTGGGTGGCATCACGGAAAATCGGTTCGAGGAACATTGCTCACTTTGCGGAGAGTGTATTCTAAACCTCACGGGTGGGATTTGCCCTGTGACCCGATGTGCCAAGGGCATCCTCAATGGTCCCTGTGGCGGAGTGAATGAGGGTAAATGTGAGGTGGGTAATGGTAGGGAATGTGCTTGGGTTCTCATCCATGATCGGTTAAAGTCGCAGGGTAAATTGGATAACATCAAAGACATCTTCGATCCGAAGGATTTCTCCAAAGCCCTTCACCCACACTATCTATCTGGAGAAGGGGATAAGTGATGAAATTTCGGGATATATTAAATTCCGAAGAGTTTGTGATCACCGCTGAAGTTGGTCCTCCCAAGGGAACCGATGTGCATGAGATGCTTCATGCTGCGGATTTGTTAAAAGGGCGTGTATCCGCGGTAAATGTCACCGATAATCAGAGTTCGGTCATGAGGTTGAGTTCGCTTGCCGCCTGTCACCTCCTTAAAGAAAGGGGTCTCGATCCCATCTTCCAATTGACCTGCCGGGATAGAAATCGCCTGGCACTTCAATCCGACTTGCTGGGTGCCGCCGCCTTAGGGATAGAAAATGTCCTGGCATTGGCTGGAGACCATCCAGTGGTTGGTGATCATCCCTCGTCCAAGGCAGTTTTTGATCTTGATTCGGTACAACTCCTTAAAGTCATTCATTTGCTGAATAGTGGGAAGGATATGTCCGGTAATGAACTTGTTGGCCCAACGAATTTTTGCCCAGGGGCAACCGTTACCCCTGGTGCCATTCCACTCGAACCCCAACTTTTGAAATTTGAAAAGAAGGTAAAAGCTGGAGCCATTTTCTTCCAAACCCAAGCCGTTTACGATCTCGAAAAATTCAGGGAATTCATGGATTATGCCCGACAATTCAGGGTTAAGATCCTGGCCGGCATTCTACTCTTAAAATCAGCCGGCATGGCTCGCTATCTCAATAAAAAAGTCCCCGGCATTTTTGTGCCAAAGAACTTGATTGACGAACTCGAAAAAGCATCCGACTCCTCCCAAAAGGGTATAGAGATTGCTGCCCGGCAAATCCAGGAGCTGCAGGAAATTTGCGATGGAGCCCACATCATGGCCATTGGAGCTGAGGAGAAGGTGCCCAAAATTCTCGATGCTGCAGAGTTATAGATTGAAACCAACAAATTGAGGGAGAGAAAAATCGGTGCCCGAGGAGCAATTGCGCGTTATTTTATTGAAATACACACCGGACCCCGAAGAGACCATAGCCTTGGCAGGGAGGCTTTGCTATTCCCGCGTTGGGGTACCCCAACTTAGGGAGAAGCTATCTCCTGAGATGAGGGAACGGCTCCTCAAGCTCCTTTTGGAGGGGGGTCACCATAGTCCATTAGAGCATGTGAACTTCACCTTTGTGGTAGAGGGTATCTCCAGAGCCTGCAGTCACCAGCTGGTTCGTCATCGTTTGGCATCGTACAGCCAGCAATCGCAAAGATATGTGAGCGCCAAGGATTTCGGTTATATCATCCCCCCCGAAATAGCAAAAGATGATGAGCTTCGAGCCAAGTTCATAGAGAATATGGAGAGATTTGCCCAGAGTTATGAGTTCTACGTTGAAAGGCTTAGGGCAAAAGGTCGCACTCGAGAGCAAGCTCAGGAGGATGCAAGATTTATCCTCCCTAATGCCGCGGAGACAAAGATCATGATGACCATGAATGCCAGGGAATTGATTCATGTGAGCAATGTCAGACTCTGTGAGCGCGCTCAATGGGAGATTCGCCGATTATTTGAGGCAATAAAGGAGGAAGTGGCAAAGATTGCTCCGACCGTTGCCTCTTATATGGTGCCTAAATGCGACGACAAATTCCTCGGTTACTGCCCCGAAGGTGAGATGAGCTGTGGGAGGGTTCCAACCCGAAAACCATAATTTTCAGTGTAAACGTGCTATGGAGTCATGCTTGAAAAAATTGAAAAACTTAATTAATCGGAGTGGAGCGAAGTGAAGATCGCCATCAGCGGTAAGGGCGGTGTTGGAAAGACCACAATTGCTGGAACTTTGGCTCGTCTTTTTGCCGATGAGGGGTATAAGGTGTTGGCCATCGATGCGGATCCTGATGCCAATTTGGCCTCCACCATAGGGATACCCGATGAATTGGCAAAGAATATAGTTCCCCTTTCGGCCATGAAGGACTTGGTGGAAGAAAGAACGGGGGCGAAACCTGGATTTCCAGGCGGTTTATTCAAGCTCAATCCCAAGGTTGATGATATCCCGGACAAGTTTTGCACGGGAGCCTTTGGAGTAAGACTCCTGGTCATGGGAACCGTAGACAAAGGGGGCATGGGCTGTATCTGCCCGGAGAACGCCCTCCTTAGGAGTTTGATGAGGCATCTTCTCATCGACAGAGACGAGGTAGTGATCATGGATATGGAGGCGGGAATCGAACACTTAGGCAGAGGTACCGCCGAATCTGTTGATGCTCTACTTGTGGTGGTGGAACCCAGTTCGAGGAGCATTCAAACCGCCAGATCCATAAAGAAGCTAGCCGAGGATATCGGGATCAAGCGAATTTTCCTGGTGATAAATAAAATACGAGGCGGGGAGGAAGAGGCTTATTTAAGGGAAAATTTGCCTGAACTACCCATTTTGGTTTCGATAAAAGAGAGCCCCGAGATTCGTCTCGCCGATTTGGAGGGAATATCTCCCTATGATGCAGACCAATCCCTCGTTCGACAATTGAAAACCCTAAAGAAAGAGCTGGAAAGAGTCATAGGACATGGGTCACGAGTAAGGAGTTGAGAGCTGAGGGTTTGGATGGGAACCAAACACGAACACGAATATTTAACGAACAACCAACAACGAACAACGAATAAGGGGGGAGAAATCATGCTCGCGATAGGGGAAAAGATCAATGTAATATCCAGGAAAATAGGAGCCGCCATGAAGGCCAAAGATCCAAAACCAATCCAGGAGCTGGCCATAGCTCAAGTCAATGCTGGTGCGAATATGTTAGATGTGAACACTGGACCGGCCACGAAGGGGGGACCCGAACTCATGGAGTGGCTAGTGAAAACGATTCAGGAGGTTGTGGATGTTCCCCTATCCCTGGATACCACAAACCCAAAAGCCGTGGAAGCCGGACTTAAAGTTCATAAGGGTCAAGCCCTCATAAATTCTGCTTCCGGGCAAAAGGAACGCCTCGAAAGCATGCTTCCCCTGGCTAAAAAATATGATGCAAAGATAATCGGTCTAACGATGACCGAAAAGGGGATACCCAGAGATGCCAATGAGAGGGCGAGCATCGCTGTGGATATCATAACGGCGATGGCGGAATATGAAGTCCATCTGGAAAATCTGTATTTAGATCCATTACTCTTGCCAATAGGTGTGGCTCAGCAGCAGACCATGGAAGCTATAGAGGCTGTAAGGTTATTCAAGCAGTTACACGATCCTCCCTTAAAGACCGTGGTAGGCTTGAGCAATATTTCTAATGGAGTTCCCGCCCAAGTAAAGCCAATACTGGATCGCACCTTACTGGCGATGCTCATGACCGTGGGTCTGGATGCGGCCATATTGGATCCTTTGGACGAGGAATTAATGAAGACCCTCAAGACTGCACAGGTATTTCGAAACGAGATTCTGTACTGCCATTCTTATCTAGATTAACACTGAGCTTTTGCGTTTTTTCAAAAACATCATTGTGATTTTTATTTTTTCAGTTTAAATTTTGCATTAAGTCGAGGTGCTTTCAGGTGCCCGAGAAGGAAAAACACAAATTTAAAACTCTTCGCCAAATTTTGGATAAGCACGGAGACGACGCTGGCTCCTTGATCCCCATTTTGCAGGAAGCTCAGAACGCCTATGGTTATCTATCCCAAGAAATTCTGGATCAAATTTCCAGGGAGACGAGAATACCCCTAAGCCAAATTTACGGAGTAGTAACCTTTTACGCGCAATTTAGACTTCATGCTTATGGGAAGCATGTTATTAAGGTTTGCCATGGTACTGCCTGTCATGTTAGTGGAGCGGAAGATATCAGTTTGACTTTGAGTGAGGAATTGGGTATCGAGAGTGGAGAGACGACGAAAGATAGAAAATTTACCCTTGAAACCGTCGCCTGTCTGGGTTGTTGTAGCTTGGCACCGGTGGTTATGGTCGATGAAGTGGTCTACGGCCGCTTGACCCCTGGAAAAGCTAGGGAAGTGATCAGCAGATGATGGGTGAGAATGCTGCCCCCAAAATAGTGGTGGGATTGGGGAGTTGCGGTATCGCTGCGGGAGCACGTGAAGTCCTAGCAGCTTTTGAAAGGGAGCTAAAAAGGCAGGGTGTAAGGGCCAAACTTGGTCGGACGGGTTGCCTTGGTCTTTGCTACCGGGAAGTACTTGCCGATGTGATTACAAAAAGCCAAGGCAGGATTTCTTATGGCAATGTCACACCAGTGATGGTTCCCCGCATCGTTGAGCAGCATATAATCAACGATAAACCGGTCGAGGAGTGGATAGTACTCGGTGATGGATATACCACTCCGGATACGGATTTTTTGACCAGACAATACCGAATCGTTCTTCGGAATTGCGGTCGAATAGATCCAGAAGCAATCGAAGAATATGTAGCTCGCGATGGATATAAAGCTTTGCAGAAGGTACTCGCGGAAATTTCTCCCGAGGACGTAATCTCGATCATAAAAGAATCGGGTTTGAGAGGTCGAGGTGGAGCGGGTTTTCCCACCGGTCTTAAGTGGGAATTTACCCGTAAAGCGAAAGGCGATAAGAAGTATATCATCTGTAATGCTGATGAAGGTGATCCTGGTGCCTTCATGGATCGAAGCGTTCTTGAAGGAGATCCTCACAGTGTGCTTGAAGGTGTGCTCATCGCTGGTTATGCCGTAGGTGCCCAGGAAGGTTTCATTTATGTCCGGGCGGAATATCCATTGGCTGTGAAGCGTCTCAAAGTAGCATTAGAACAGGCGAAGTCCCATGGCTTTCTCGGAAATAACATTTTGGGTACCCCTTTTAACTTTAATATCAAAATTAAGGAAGGAGCTGGAGCATTCGTCTGTGGCGAGGAAACAGCCCTTATCGCTTCAATTGAAGGAAGAAGGGGCATGCCTCGCTTGCGTCCTCCATTCCCAGCGACCTCAGGCCTATGGGGCAAACCCACTTGCATAAATAATGTTGAAACCTTCGCCAATATCGCGTGGATAATCTCAAATGGGGCAGGAAAATATAGCGCCATTGGTACGGAGAAAAGCAAGGGCACGAAGGTTTTTGCCCTCACTGGTAGAATTAAGCGCAGTGGTTTGGTTGAGGTCCCCATGGGCATAACCCTGAGGGAGATCATCTTCGACATCGGGGGCGGGATTAAAGACGATGGTAAATTTAAGGCGGTTCAGTTGGGAGGGCCTTCGGGAGGGTGTCTTTCCGCTGATCTTTTGGATATCCCAATTGATTACGAGACCATAACCCAAACGGGAGCGATCATGGGTTCGGGGGGGATGGTGGTAGCCGATGAACGCACATGCATGGTGGACCTAGCCAAATTCTTTTTGAGTTTTACTCAGAATGAATCATGCGGTGAATGTGTACCCTGTAGATTGGGAACAAAACGGATGTTAGAGATACTTATCCGTCTCACCCAAGGTAAGGGCGAAGAAGAAGATTTATATTTATTGAGGAATCTTGCCAGGGATGTCAAGGTTGCTTCCCTTTGTGGTCTCGGTCAAACTGCACCCAATCCAGTTCTCACAACTCTTGAATATTTTAAGGAAGAATACGAGGCTCATGTGAGGGAGAGGAGATGTTACGCCGGAGTTTGCACGGATTTAACCGTCTTTGTGATCAAGGATAATCTGTGTAAAGGTTGTGGTATATGCGTCAAACATTGCCCAGTGGAGGCCATCGTTGGGAAAAGAAAAGAGATTTATCACATCGATGAATCTAAGTGTATCAAATGTGGCCTGTGTATGGAGCACTGTCCCTTCGATGCCATTTACAGAGCCTAATTTTATAGGTTAGACATAATTCCTGGAGCGAAGAAAGCTCTTATTTCGCTAAAAATGCGTTTTTTGGTTTAAATTCTGATCCTTCGACAAGCTCAGGACAGGTTTCAAAATACTAAGCACTAAACAATATCAAATTACCAAAATCAAAATGACCAAAACAAAAACCAAAATCTAGAAGAATATTAGTTTAGAATTTCAAAGATTTGGATTTTGGATTTGTTTAGGATTTAGAATTTCGAATTTAGGATTTTTAAAGCCTTACTTTTGGAATTATGTCTAGGCACAGGGCTGATTGTATTTTGGTGCACTGAAAAATGACGCAGAAAAATCAATTAAGGCCTAAAATGGGGGATTAAAATGAGGGTCAAGGAGATCATGACCAAAGAAGTTGTTTCCATCGCACCGCAAGCTTCGGCTATGGAAGCAGCGGAAAAAATGATAAAGGAGAAGGTGGGTTCCTTGTTGGTTATGGAGGAGGGAAAATTGCTGGGAATAATCAGCGACAGAATCATAGGCCTGGGCGTCTTAGTGCATGCAAAAGATCCGAGAAGAGCAAGGGTTTGTGAATTTATGAGGGAAGATGTGATTTCCGTCTCCCCGGAGATGGATTTAGCCAAGGCAGCGAAAATATTGGAGGAATTGGAGATTAGATACTTACCCGTCGTCGATGATCAAGGTAAGGTCGTTGGAATCCTTTCCATCTCGGATATCGCCTGTTTCGTCCAGAGATATATCGATTGTATTCTCGTGGAATTGGGTGCCAGAGTCAAGAAGCGAAAAGTGAAAGACTAAAAAGGCTCGACGAAGGTCGAAGGACGAGGGACGAAGAGATGAATGAACCGTGAACCAATTTAGGTGAGAGGATATGGCTCAAGTAATCGTTACCATTAATGGACGGCGAATAAAAACAGAGATCGGCAAGACCATCCTTGAAGTGGCAAAGG
Organism: Candidatus Subteraquimicrobium carltonvillense; assembly: GCA_002339355.1. Taxonomy (GTDB): domain Bacteria; phylum Actinomycetota; class Aquicultoria; order Subteraquimicrobiales; family Subteraquimicrobiaceae; genus Subteraquimicrobium; species Subteraquimicrobium carltonvillense. The sequence continues at coordinate 8,693 of DDKQ01000108.1, forward strand.
AGAATGGGATATATATACCCACCCTTTGCTATGAACCCAGGCTCAAACCCTATGGAGCATGCCGAGTATGCCTCGTGGAGGTCGAGGGAGCCAAGGGATTGCTTCCCGCCTGCGCCACGGAGGTCACCGATGGTATGGAGATTGCCACGGACACTGTAACATTATATGAGATTCGAAGAACCATTGTGGAATTATTACTCTCCGATCATCCCCCCAATTGCTTAGTCTGTGAAAGTGCTGGAAGTTGTGAACTTCAAGATTTGGCGTACAGATTGGGAATCGAAGAAGTTCGCTTCAAGGGCGAGCAGTATGAATACAAAGTTGAGGATTTTAATCCTTTAATTGAAAGGGATCACAGCAAATGTATCCTCTGTGGTAGGTGTGTCCGAATATGCGAAGAGGTCCAGGGGATCAAGGTTTATGATTTTATCAATCGCGGATTTGAAACCGTGGTCACTACTCCCTTCGATCGTTCACTGACGGAAACGGAGTGTGAATTTTGTGGGCAGTGTGTTTCAACCTGTCCCACGGGAGCGCTCATCGATAGACAGAGAAAATTCAAGGGACGGATCTGGGAGACAGCAAAGGTTAGGAGCATTTGTCCCTATTGTGGCTGTGGTTGTCAGATAATTATCCACGTCAAAAACGGTGAAGTCATAGGGATTTCAGCCGATGTTGAATGTGGTGTAAACGAAGGCAATCTATGTGCCAAAGGTCGTTTCGGTTACAATTTCATCAATCATCAGGATCGCCTTAAAACTCCATTGATTCGAAAGGATGGACGCTTTATCGAGGCTTCCTGGGAAGAGGCTCTGAAGGTTGTGACCACCAATCTCTCCAAAATTAAGACCAAATATGGAGCTGATTCGATCGCTGGATTATCCTCCGCCAAGTGCACCAATGAGGAGAATTACCTCTTTCAAAAGTTCATGCGCGCCGTCATTGAAACGAACAACGTTGATCATTGCGCTCGCCTTTGACATGCCCCCACCGTGGCCGGTCTGGCCGCTGCATTTGGAAGTGGAGCGATGACAAATTCCATCGCAGATATCGCTCAAGCCGATGTTATCCTGGTCATCGGATCAAATACCACTGAGGCCCATCCCATCATTGCTCTTCAAATAAAGAAAGCGGTCCGGGAAAATGGCGCCAAACTCATTGTAATAGATCCGCGTAAGATCAAATTGGTGGACTATGCCCATCTTTGGCTACGCCAAAAACCAGGTACGAACGTCGCGGTCATAAACGGGTTAATGAATGTGATTCTCGAGAAAAGTCTCGCGGATGAGGAATTCATAGCCAATCGTACGGAGGGAATTGAGGAGTTAAAGGCGATTTTACCAAAGTATACTCTTGAGGTGGCGGAAAGAATTTCGGGAGTCCCTGCCACCGACCTACGCCAAGCAGCTCGCATCTTCGCCCAAGCCGAAAGGGCTACCATCATCTATTCCATGGGCATCACCCAGCATACCACCGGGACCGATAACGTCCTTTCCATCGCCAATCTGGCCATGCTCACCGGCAATATTGGAAAACCCGGAACGGGGGTCAATCCGCTGCGCGGTCAAAATAATGTTCAAGGCGCCTGCGATATGGGTGCTTTACCCACTACACTTACCGGTTATCAAAAGATTGCCCACGATGAGGTACGAGCGAAATTTGAGAAGGCCTGGAGTTGCAGGTTACCCAAAGAAGCTGGTCTCAGTGTTGTGGAGATGTTTGAAGCGGCTCTCCAGGGAAAAATAAAGGCCATGTATATCATGGGGGAAAACCCCATGCTTTCCGATCCGGACATTACCCATATTGAAAAGGCTTTAAGGACCTTGGATTTTCTCGTCGTTCAAGATATCTTCCTTACCGAGACCGCAGAGTTTGCGGATGTCGTTCTCCCCGGTGCCACCTTTGCTGAAAAGGATGGTACTTTCACAAGTACTGAAAGAAAGGTGCAGAGGGTAAGGAAGGCAATAAATCCCCCAGGTAAGGCGAAGGCTGATTGGGAGATCATCTGCGATTTAGCTAAAGCCATGGGTTATGAGATGGGTTATTCCTTTCCGGGTGAGATAACGGATGAAATTGCTTCTCTAACTTCCACTTATGGGGGAATCCTCTTCGATAGGGTTAATTCCTCCGGTGGGATTCAGTGGCCTTGCCCCTCACTGGATCACCCGGGAACGACCATTTTGTATCAAGATAAGTTTGCCCGAGGTTTGGGGAAGTTCCATCCGGTGGAATATAAACCCCCGTCTGAGGAACCGAGCGAAGAATATCCCTTGATCCTGACTACTGGAAGGTTATTATTCCAATACCATACCGGGACCATGACTCGACGCTCCAAGGGGTTAGAGGAAATCTGTCCCGCGGGACCAGTGGAGATCAATCTGGAGGATGCAGCCGCTTACCGGATCAAAGAGGGCGAAGAGGTGATTTTAGCTTCCCGACGGGGGAAGATTAAGGTTAGGGTTAATATCACTGAGCGTTCACCGCAAGGTACGATTTTCTTGCCCTTCCATTTTTCCGAATATCCCGCCAATGTCCTCACCAATCCCGCTCTCGATCCTCTCGCCAAAATTCCCGAATTTAAGGTTTGTGCGGTGAGGATCGAAAAACTCTAATTCTTCAAAGGACTCATAAAAAAATCAAAACGGTCGATAATATTGGTGAGTATGGAAAATGGTGTGAGCCATGAGTCCTTTCAAGAAAAAGATCACACTAATTGAGAGAATAAAGTGGTTGATTGTGATAAGATGGGTAGCCCTAGCGGGAATGCTTTTGGCTGCCCACTTCATTAGAATAATTGGCAATCTACCCCTCCCCATGCTCCCATTATATGTCATTGCCAGTATCATCGCCCTGTACAACATTTTGTTTATAGTTTGCGAAAAGCTCATGGAATCAAGGGATTATGGGCAGGCGGATTTGGAGAAGTTTGCCACTGTACAGATTGTCTTCGATTTGGTGGCCATAACATTCATAGTACATTTCTCTGGTGGCGTGGGAAGTCCCTTCATATTCTACTTTGTATTGCTCATGATCACCACTGGAACGATGCTATCCACCATTACCAGCTACCTCCTTGCGACCTTTGCCATTATGCTCTTCGGTTCCCTAGTGGTTTTGGAATACCTGAAACTCATCCCCCATATTCACGTCATTCCCTTCGAGCTCAGCCTTCGTACCCTGAGGATATTCAATGTGGGCGCGGTGATCGTTTTAGCGAGCACCCTTTATTTCATGGTGTATTCAACCAACTACCTAATCAATATAATCGAGAAAAAGCAGGAAGGAGTAGAGGAACTCTCTGCCCTTTTGGAGATAGGAAAATCGATAAATTCCACTCTAAAGTTGGATGATATATTGGATTTGATTTTGCATAGCGCCATTAGAATTACCGGTACCTCAGCGGGCAGCATAGCTCTCTTCGATGAAGAGAATCTTGAATTTTCAATTAGAGCGACGGTTGGGTTCAGCGAGGAGTTCATGCATACCCTCAAATGGAAGGTAAGACCCGGTGGCATGACCGATCTGATATTGAAGAGGAGAAATCCTTTGGTTTTGGAAGATGCGCTGAAGGAACCCACATTCAATAATCCCATAGCTCTCGAGGAAGGGATTAGATCCCTTATCGCCGTACCACTCTTCGTTGAAGAAAAAATAATAGGCATTCTTTACGTTGACGATTTTAAACCTCGGACCTTTTCTGAAAGTGAGGTGCGCTTGGTTTCCTTCCTGGCGACGCAAGTGGCCATTGCCATCAATAATGCACAGCTTCATGAACAAACTCGCTGGCTGGCAGTAACCGATGGTTTAACCGATGTCTTCAACCACAGATACTTTTACGAGCATTTGGAGAAAGAGATGAAGAGAGCCGAACGTTATAATCGCCCCCTCTCCGTGATAATGATGGACATCGACTATTTCAAGGACTACAACGATGCCTGTGGTCATAAACGAGGAGACGATGTCCTCAAGCAAATGGCCAAAATGCTCATCAAGACCACGCGAAAATTCGATGTAGTTGCGCGGTATGGTGGTGACGAGTTCACCATCATCTTACCCGAAACGGACAAGACCGAAGCCTTAAACATCGCGGAAAGAATAAGAAGAGACGTAGAGCAGTATGTTTTTTCTTTTGATGATTCTCCTGAGAAGAGGTATCTCACTATGAGTTTGGGCATCGCTACTTATCCCTACGATGCTGGGAACGTAGATGAGCTTGTCGATGGGGCAGATAGGGCATTATATAAGGCGAAAAAGCGTGGACGCAATAGAGTATGCCTTTTTCTTAACTCGCCGGTGGTTTAACTCTTTCCCCATTCAAATCATAATTCCCCTATCTTTATTTATTCCACTTTTGGGCTATAATCTTATCCATACGGATGTAAAGGAAGGTCAAGTCCAATGCAGTTAATCAAGAGAGGTAGCAGAGGGAATGAGGTTGTTGATATCCAAACAAGATTGATCAAACTTGGGTTTAATCTGGGCCCAACCGGCGTGGATGGTATATTTGGGAAATATACCGAGCTGGCGGTGAAGAAGTTTCAACAAGATAGAGGATTACTTATCGATGGTATTGTGGGTGAAGATACCTGGCGTGAGCTTGTGGAAGCGACATATAGATTGGGGGATCGTATTTTGTATCTCCGATCCCCCTTCCTTCGGGGTGATGATGTCAAGCAGCTCCAACGCTTCCTCAATATTTTGGGATTTAACGCTGGTCCGGTGGATGGTATCTTCGGTTCCCTTACAGAGAAAGCCGTAAGAGAATTTCAGAAAAATGTGGAGCTTGTGAGCGATGGGATAGTGGGTCCCTCTACCCTGAGAGCCTTTCAAAATTTCAGAAGGATTCTTAAATCCAATGAGCATGCAGATTTTCCCGTAAGAGAGGAAGAACCCCCCACTAGTCGGGGTGTAATTTCTATATTCAAGGGTAAGAGAGTTGCGGTTGATTTCGGTCATGGCTATCCCCCCGATCCCGGTGCTGTGGGTCCCTCCGGACTAAGAGAGAGTGAAGTTTGTGAGGATGTGGGGGAAAGATTCGGGAATCTCCTCGATCTTTTGGGAGCGAAGGTTATTTACACCCGGAAGAAGGGAGAATTTGTTGGACTATCTGAAAGGGCTAATTTGGCCAATGATCTCAAGGTTGAACTATTCATAAGTTTTCATATCAGTGGTTCAACGGACACCAAGGCTGAAGGTTCAAGCACCTATTATTTTGCCAGCGGAAATCATTTTTCAAAGAGGGGTAAAAAACTCGCCCAGGTTATTCAGGAGGAACTGGTTTCTTCTCTGGGGAGAAAGGATGGGAGGATTCATGGCAAGAATTTTTTGGTTTTGAGGGAGACCAGAATGCCCGCCGTTCTGATTGAACCCGTGTATATAACCAATCCTGAGGAAGAAAAGTTATTAAAGGAAGACGTCTTTCGCCAAAAGATTGCTGTTGCCGTCTTCGATGGTTTAAAGAGATATTTCCAGGCATAAATGAGTTTGCGAATGGAAACGTATTATGATATACTTCTGCCGATTTGGGCAAACAAGATTTTAGGAGTTGATGAAAATTTTATGTGGTAGGTGCCTATATTTAAGGGTTATTGCACTTATTTTAAGTTTATTCTTGGTGCCAAACCTAATTACCCCAGCACTAGCCACACCTCAAATATCCGAGAAGAGAGCTCAGCTTCAAAGGGTAAAAGCCCAAATCGATGAGATAAACCGAAAGTTGGATGAAGTAGTTGAGGAATACAATCAGGCCAATTTGGCTCTCAATAGAACGAGACGGGAAATACGTTACAATGTTTTAAAGCTTCAGGAGCTTGAGAGAGATTTAGCTCAAAATAGAGAAATCTTGAATGATCGGGTTGTGGGGATATATAAGCATGGTAAGTTGAAATTCGTCGAGGTCATCTTCAATGCCAAGAGCTTCGACGAATTTCTCTTTCATTTCGACCTTTTGATACGAATCGGCAGTAAAGATGCCCAAATCGTCAAAAGAATAATCGCCGACAAAGCTGAGATGGAGAAAAGAAGAGAGGAGCTTCAGAGGCAGGAGAGGGAACAGCGGCTGCAAGAAGAAAGATTGAGAATCAAAAAAGCTGAAATAGAAGCAGAGCTTTCTAGGAAGAGAGCATTCCTTTCTTCCCTTCAGGAAGAAATCACCGCTCTTCAGCGCGAGGAGGAAGCTCGGCAGGCGAGATTACTTGAAGAAATCCGCCGTGATCAAGAAAGGCGCCGGCGAATGCTCCAAGAGCAATCTGAGGAGCGGGAGAAATCAAGAGTCACTGTTTCAAGAGGTGCTATCGGCGCAGCACGTGGAGATGTGGTTGGTATTGCTATGAGATATTTGGGAAGACCATATGCTTGGGGTACTGCAGGTCCCAATGCCTTTGACTGTTCTGGATTTGTTATGTATTGCTACGGGCAAGTGGGAGTTTCACTCCCACATTCAAGTGCAGCCCAATATAGTTGTGGAAAACGTGTAAGTCGAGACGAATTGCAACCCGGGGATTTGGTTTTCTTTGGGCGAAGGCACATTTCCCACGTGGGGATATATATCGGTGGAGGAAATTTCATTCATGCCTCATCTTCTGGAGATGTGGTTAAAATTTCCAGCCTTGATGACCATGGGGGATACGTGGGTGCCTGCCGACCCTAATTAATTTGAGATGAAAATATATACAGCCGATTTGCCCCTTAAAAGCGGCGCGAAAATAGATCTCATCGACATAACCGGTGAACTTTTCAATTGCCTCTCGAAAAGCAAAGTCACAGATGGTGTCATGATCGTCTATTCTCCTCACACCACTACAGCATTGATCATAAATGAGAATGAGCCCCGTCTTGCAGGTGACATTAAGATTGCAGTGAAGGACATCATCTCCTGGGAGAAAGATTATGCCCACAACCTCATCGACAGCAATGCTCCCTCCCACATAGTTGCAGCTTTCCTGGGAAATACCTTAAACCTACCCATCTCTGAAGGAAAGATAGAGCTTGGAACGTGGCAAAGCGTTTTCCTTTTGGAATTGGATGGTCCCCGCTCAAGACAGGTTAAGGTGAAGATAATTGGAGAGTAACCAAAATTTCTCCGTTGGATTGGTCTACCACCCCCTCTATCTCCAACACGACCCAGGTCCCAATCATCCAGAAAGTCCAAGTCGTCTTCTTTCCATCTATGAGTTATTGGAAGAAAGAAAATTCTTGTCGCGGTTAACCCTGATATCGCCGAGAATGGCTTCCCTCGAAGAACTCACCACCGTCCACGATGCTTCGTATATTAAAAGAATTGAAAATTTTTCCAAACGAGGTGGAGGATACTTAACCTTAGATACCGCACTTTCTTCCAAATCCTATGAATCAGCTTGTCTGGCTGCGGGAGGCATCCTCTCTGCCATTGACGAAATTTCAAGCTTCAGGACTCGAATGATTTTCTGTCTGATAAGACCCCCTGGTCACCATGCCCTTGCCGATCAAGGGATGGGTTTTTGTCTCTTTAACAACCTTGCCATTGGAGCCAAATACGCTTTGGAGAAATACAAAATCTCTCGAATCCTTATCATCGATTGGGATGTTCATCACGGCAACGGTATTCAGGAAATTTTTTATTCGGACCCCAGAGTCCTCTATGTATCCTTACATCAATATCCCCTCTATCCGGGCACGGGATCTCTTGACGAAGTTGGATTGGGTGAGGGGGAAGGATTTACCATAAATTTACCCTTCCCCTACCACACGGGAGAACAAGCCTACATGCGGGCCTTTGAGGAGATAATATCACCCGTGACAGATCAATTTGAGCCCCAGCTTTTGATGATAGCCGCGGGTTATGATGGTCACTTTGCCGATCCCTTGGCTTCCCTCAATCTCATGGTGGGCAGTTTTGCCAAGATGACGGCCAAGGTAAAGAAATTGGCGAAGATGTTTTGCCAGGGTCGCCTCATTTTCTCTTTAGAGGGAGGCTACAATCTCAAAGCCCTTTCCCACTCGGTACTGGCCACCCTAAATGAATTGGCTGAACTGGGACACAAAGTATCTGATCCTTATGGCTCTCCCAGTACTACTCCCAGAGGAGCAGAAGACGTATTTGACGAGGCAAGAAGAATTCATGAGAAATATTGGAAACTTTGATGATTCAGATAATTCCGAAATTTCTGTCGAGTTAGGCGTGCATTTTACAACGTGAAAATGTGTATAATAGGTTTGGGGGATAGAAAATATGCGATTTCATTTGTCGGGACGTGGCGCAGTTTGGTTAGCGCGCTGTCTTCGGGAGGCAGAGGTCGCCGGTTCAAATCCGGCCGTCCCGA
>DDKQ01000044.1 GCA_002339355.1 Candidatus Subteraquimicrobium carltonvillense
GATTTCATTTCTATAGGTTTTCCAAAGATTGGCATCCTCCATTGGGCTCACCTCCACAAAAAATAAAAAACTAACAACAGCCTACTTCAGCTCTTGCTTGCCTAGATCGAGAATTCACAATTCAAGACCCGATTCAAGCCCTGCCTCTATTTCTGCTTAACATCTTTCCGGTGACCTATCCTTAACACAAGAATCCCGTCTTTGGTCTTTGTATAGATCACCCGATAGTCACCGATTCTATAACGAAAAAGATCCTGAAAGGGTCCCTTCAATGCTTCTCCCTTAGCTGGGTCTCGTCCCAAATCCCTCTCCACTTTGTTCAGTATCCGCGCCGCCTCGGTCTTGTCAATTTTCTTAAGATCTCGTTCAACCGAGGCCTTATAGATAACCTTATAGGCCAAGGCGCTTCCTCAGCTCGGAGCCCGATATGATCTCATCGTCCTTATCCAGAAGCCGATCTAAAGCCAGCCGATAATCCCCATACTCAGTCAGATAGGCTTCTATCGCCTCGCGAATAAGAAACGTCTTTGGGCGTTCGGTCGCTCTCGCCAACTCATCCAGCTTCTTTGATAAATCCTCCGGCAGCCTTATGGAAATCGCGGTGGACATATCTTCTTACCTCCTTCAATCTCTTTTGCAATACAAGCATATCTTTGTATAACATGTATGTCAATAATTCGTGCACGATTCGAGTGAAATTTGAAAATAATGGCACTACCTACACATTTTATTCGCTTTTAAATAATTGAAATCCTGCTCAATCTCTACTCTAGCGATTTTTACTATCCATTGGATTACTATCGAATTCGACTATTCAGTGTAGTAATTCAAAATTGCCTCTCCACACTAAGAGGCTTTTTGTAGGGAGGTAAGAGCTGGCGAGTGAGAGGGGGACTGGTTTTACTTCTAGCTCTCATGTTGAACATATTCGTGAGAGCCAGGAGGGTAGAGTAGAGTATGACCTGAGACAGGATAGAACATAGGCTGAGGGGATGAGTTTTGTTGCAAGACCTGCAGACATAAATGAAGCGGATGACGGGACTTGAACCCGCTATCGCTCATTTCGTTCGCTCTTTGGACGAGAAACCTCACGGTTTCTCGCCAATACCACTCTTCCTTACGATAGATGTGGGGGATACTTCCCCCACAAATATTCCCCCCTGTCGCGGGCTCAAATCCCACGACAATTCATTGCACTTTTCGAAGACTCCAACTCAACGTTAGAGCCTCTCCAAATAACTGAGCGGATGACCCGATTCGAACGGGCGACCTTCAGCTTGGGAAGCTGACGTTCTACCAACTGAACTACATCCGCCTGGTTCAAATTATAGGGCAAGAGGGTGAATTTGTTAAGACCTCAGCCTCTGCCTTCGTGCTTTCTCACTTTCAATCGATTGATCGTAAACAGCCCTCCGCTTATCATCAAAAGGACAAGGGCTATCAAAGCTCTTCTTATATTAAAGGGATGGGAAACACGATGTCCGCTCTTTATCAAATCTACCTTGATGGCATGGATATCCATGTCTCCACCGTGCTCAGGACAAGCTCTATTAAAAATGCCAGTGACCTCGACGATGTCGCCGGAATGTCGGTAGTCCCCGGTATAAGTGATATCTTTCACATCGTTGGCTTTGCACCAAATGCTTTGACCGCGGTTATATCCCGCCAGTCCCTTGCTTCCTCTACCCCTTCGGGTGCCATATGGATCGTCATTCAAGTTGATCCAAGTATGCTCTCCCCGGATCATCACATCCCCAATTACCTCTCCTCTATAGGTGACCATCTTGCCATCGTAAAATCGGCACCTCTCCATGAGCTCGGTGCTGGAAACCACTTCTGCATCCGCCCTCGCTGGGCTCAAGCATAGTAAACAGCAAAGCAGCGCAGTGAGGAATGAGGAATACAAATATTTTTGGACTCTGGGACGGTTTCTCATTTCCCCCTCACCACCGCGAAGATGAACCCCGCCAGGGCAAAGATGGAGACGAATTCCAACCTTCCTACCCACATCTCGAAGATGTACACGATTTTCATGAGAGTGGGCATCGTGGGAGAGGTCACTCCACAAGAAAGCCCCGTATTGCTTCCCGCGGAAACGGCATCGAACATGGCTTGCACAAAGGGATGACCATAGTAGGTGCCGATGATCGTCCCCAAGGAATAACTCCCGATATAGCAGAGGACGATGAGCAACGCCGCCCTCACCACTCGCTCCTCCAAAACTATGTCTCTTATATGATGAAACTTTTGAACCACCACCGAAGACTCAGGGGAAATGATCCTCTTTATATCCTGCATAAGGGCTTTGAAGATTATGCCCATCCTTAACCCCTTGAAACCGCCAGCGGTGGAACAGGCGCTGGCTCCCATGGCCATGGCCATGGTCACTCCGACCATAGCTAGGGAACCCCACTGCCTGACCAGTTCTCTGGAATAGATGGTCATGAACCCAGTGGTGGTATGACCAGAAACAACTTGATAGAAACCCTTTCGAAAGATATCAATGACATGTGGATAGACACCCAGTTTCATCAGTCCCACAGTGGCAAGGGAAAAGGTTACCATGAGCGTGATGAAAAACGATATGACCTCTATATTTCGATATATCTCCCTCTTATCTCCCGTCCACACCGCCCAGTGGAGGGCGAAGTTGAAGGAACCGATGATGAAGATGATCATGGTCACTATCTCAAAGGGAAGGCTGTGGTAATAGCCGATGTTATAGGATTGGGGGGCGAATCCCCCAGTACTCCAGGCGCCCATGAACACCCAGATGCCATGAAGCAAACCCCTAACAACGGGCATACCCTCCCAAACGGCGATGATCCACAGGGCAAGAGAGCCCACCACAAGATAACTTAAGGATACCAGCCAGATAGCTCTCGCGGTCTGAATCACGTTTGGCAGAAGCCTTTCTTCCTTGGCTTCACCCACGTACATCTTAAAAGCTCCGGCTGTGCCTCTAAACAAGAAGGTCAGGGCGATTACGATTATCCCTTGCCCTCCAGCATAAGTGAGGAGATGCCGCCACATATTCAGGGCATGGGAGATGTGGTCCAAATCCTGGAGGAGATAAAGACCCGTAGTCGTATAACCACTCATGAGGTCAAAGCAGGAATCGAGGTAGGAACCGAAATGCCCGCTTAGGTAGTGAGGGATGGCACCGAGGATCATGGCTAGAAGCCAGGAAAAGGAGGCAACCACCATGCCGTGCATCCAACTCAAATCCTTTTCGGTATAACAAATTATCTGCAAAAAAAGACCCACGCTGAAGCAAGAGAAAATCCCGATTAAGAAATCGAAAGAGGGATTCCATTCTTTAAAGATTAAAGCCACCGCGAGGGGAACAAACATGAGGAGCCCGATGCCCATGATAATCTTGCCACTATAGAATCCGATGGTCTTGAAATCCGAAAGGTGAGGGCGGAGTATCATCGATACCAGCTCACCAGCAACCAGGACAAGAGGAGAGCGGCTAACATAATGACCAGTATGGCAGTGACTTCGACAGCCATACCCGAAGCATAATTCCGATATCTTTTCAAGCGATTCTTAAGTCCTTCCAATGATCATCCCTCTAACCGATGAGGATTCTCTTCAATTCTTCCTCCTTGTCTACATCCGTAAGGGCGATCACCGAATCGCCTGGCTTGAGAGCCGTGGTCCCCCTGGGGATGATCACCTCATCTCCACGGATGATGGAGACCAATACGCAATCCCGGGGCAAATGTAGATCAGCGATTCGTTTATCACATACCTTGCAGGGCTCGGTGGGGAGCTCCACCTCAACCAGGGCTAATCTCCCTTTTTTCAGAATATAGAGGGTGATGACTTCCCCAATCGTAGCTTCCTCTTCTATGAGATGGGAAATGATAGTCGTGCTACTGATGGCATCTATGCCCAGTTTATGGAATATGTGTTCATTCTTGGGATTATTCACCCGAGCCACGGTTCTGGGAACATCGAAACTAGCCTTAGCAAGCTGACAGGCAACCAAATTATCATCGTCATCTCCCGTGACCGATGCGAAGACATCAGCTCGACCTGTGCCAGCCTGCTCCTGATACTTTATGTCACAACCATCCCCTTGAATTATGAGCACATCGGGCAATTCGACCGCTAAATTCTGGCAGGTTTTTTCATTCCTTTCGATTAAAGCCACGGAGTGTCCCCTTCCCTTAAGTATTTTGGCTAAGAAGGAGCCAACTTTTCCTCCTCCATTTATCACGATATACATATAGTCCCCCGCCTTAAATCATAAAGCCCTTTATCTTAGGGAAAGCTCCTCTTCTTACCGCCGCTAATAGAACGTCGTTCTCCTCCAAAATCTCATCTGGCGAGGGAAGGATGTCAGAGGCACCTCTAACGATACCAATGATCTTGAACTCTCCGGGCAGTTCTATATCCTTTACCCTTCGACCCCAAGCTTCCTTCCCCAGTTCAAACTCGATGATTTCTATATCTCTTCTCAAGACCAGGTGGTGGATGCGGTTTCCGACCACCCTCTCCAGTATCTTCTCCGCCACCAAAATGGTGCCGCAGACGTAGTCCAAGCCCAGTTGCTGGTAAGTCCCCTCTCTCTCTGGATTATAAAGTCTGGCCACAACCTTGGGAACATTGAATATCTTGGTTGCTACCTCTGCTATCATCATGTTAGTATTGTCCAAATCGGTCACCGCCACGAGGGCATCTGCCTTTTCAATGCCCGCACTCTTGAGCACCTCTTCATCGAATCCAACACCCTCCATGGTAACCCCATTGAAAGCGGCACCGAGTCTGCGAAAGGCACGGCTATCCTTATCGATGATTACCACATCGTGCCCATCAAGGGATAAGAGCTCCGCTAGCTGAGAGCCCACTCGCCCACAACCGACCACTATGATGTACATGCTCAGTAATCCTCCATTCCAACTAAGTATTAAACAATTATTAAATATATTCTTCCACACCCCTGGCTTTGTCAATATCCTAAATTGCCTCGCCTAAAATCTACTCACAAATTGTGCTACCTTTAAAGGGCAAAGTTTGGGCTATCTACTCTTGCCGGTTGAATTCGAAGACCCCTAAGCAAATCATGACCAAACCAAATCCTATGACCACTAAAAGATCCCCGGAAACCGAGTGTTCCTTGAATCCAATCACCGTATACCGGAGGATATCCACACCATAGGTTAAGGGATTAATTCTCACGAGATAATCCATCCATGATGGTAGGCCCTTTACGGGAAACATGGCTCCCGATAAGAAAAACATGGGGAGGGTCAAAAAATTCACGATCATGTGAAAACCCTCCATGCTCCTCATCCGAGCGGCGATGACTATTCCCATAGAAGTCAGGGAGAGAGAAATCAAAAACATGAGGATCCAGAGTTTTATGACCATTCCAGGTGTAAGGCTTACCCCAATGAGGGGCGCGAAGACGAGCATGAGTGTTCCTTGAAAAAGCGCCACCGTGGCCCCACCCAGAGCTTTCCCGAGGGCAACCGCCGAGCGGGATATTGGGGCAACTAAAACCTCCTTTAGGAAACCGAATTCTCTGTCCCAGACGATGGATAATGCGGAAAAAACTGAGGTAAAAAGGAGAGTCATCCCAATGATGCCCGGGTATATGAAGACCACGTAGTCTTGAACTCCGGGGATGAAACCACCATGGGCAAAGGCTTTAACGAGATCTCCACCCAAACCCGTTCCCAAAACGAATAAAAATAGAGCGGGCTGAGCGATGGCACCTACGATTCGCGGTTTGTCACGCCAAAATCTCTTAACATCTCTCAACCAAATCGTATAAATACCCTTCAGTTCCCTCATGCCTTTCATCTCCCATAAAAAGTCACATTACATTATCGCTTTCTCATCCTGGTACTTTGTCTAAATATATCCAAAGGACTTGCACTTTCGTCCCTGATGGCATGACCCGTTAATTTAAGGAATACGTCATCGAGTGTGGGACGTCTCCAATTGATGGAAATTATCTTCACACCAAAAGTGCTGATGAATTCGGGTATAAACCTTTCTCCATCGGTGATACTGAAACGCAGACCGGAGCCGTCGCGGCCCACCGAAGTATTGTATTTTGCCTCGATTTCCTTCAATGCCCTACCATCGTCAACTGTTTTAATTTGAATGATATCCCCACCCACTCGCTTCTTCAGATTATCTGGGGTATCCAGAGCCACTATCCTTCCGTAATCGATGATACTCACGCGGTCGCAATTCTCGGCTTCATCCATGTAGTGTGTGGTCAAGAAAATGGTGATGTCCTCTCGCTTTTTTAGCTCGTGGATGTATTGCCAGATGTGATTCCTGGTTTGAGGATCTAGACCCAAAGTGGGCTCGTCCAAAAAGAGAACCTTCGGATAATGCAGGAGACCCCGGGCAATTTCCAATCGTCTTTTCGTGCCGCCGGAAAAATTGATGACCAAATCATTCTGCCTTTCCTCCAACTCCACGAGGCGAAGGACTTCCAAGATCCTCTCCTGCATATCCTCGACGGAGAGGTCGTAGATCATGGCGTGAAACTCGAGATTTTCTCTGGCGGTGAGTCTATTATCCAGGCTTGGGTCCTGAAAGACCAACCCTATGGATTGGCGCACCGCATTTGGGTCCTTGCTCACATCAAATCCATTGACTACCGCACTGCCAGAGGTGGGTTTAAGTAGAGTGCAAAGCATATTGATGGTCGTGGTCTTCCCCGCTCCGTTGGGACCCAAAAAGCCAAAAATCTCTCCCCTTTTGACCGAAAAAGTCACTCCCCTGACGGCCTCAAATCCATCGAATTTTTTCACCAGATTATGCGCTTCTATTATGTTTGGTTTTGATGCCACCACACACCACCCATACGATTCACTGATGTACATAAGTGGGCCATAGGCTAGACATAAATCGCGGTCTACGACAGAAGCTCTTTTTGCCAAACTGTTCTTAAGCAAAGGAATGTTTTAAATGCTAAGCACAAAGCACCAAATTCTAAACAATATTAATTGACCAAAAATGTCCTGAGCAAAGTCGAAGGAATCCAAA
>DDKQ01000094.1 GCA_002339355.1 Candidatus Subteraquimicrobium carltonvillense
GCCAAGCGGAATACGATGACCCCGCGAACAGGCGTTTTCACGCTCAACCGAATGCTTGTCCCAGGTGTGGTCCCTCCCTTCAACTAGCGATGAGTCGGGAGTCGCCCGGACGGCCATACGGCTCGTCTGAGGCGCCTGTCAGGGCGGGAGTCGGGAGTGTGATACGATGTGAGGATTCCATCACAGAGACCATCAAACTACTGAAAGAAGGAAAGATCGTGGCCATAAAGGGGCTGGGCGGATTTCATCTGGCCTGCGATGCGGAGAACGATAAAGCCGTGGAAACCTTGAGAGTTAGAAAGAGAAGACCTGGTAAGCCACTCGCCATCATGCTCCACGATGTGAAACAAATCAAAAAACACTGTTTCGTCTCAGAGGATGGGGAGAAGATACTCAAAAGTCCCCAGAGGCCCATCGTGCTTCTCCTCAAGAAACCCGAGACCTCCATCTCCCCTTTGGTGGCTCCCAATAAT
Source organism: Candidatus Subteraquimicrobium carltonvillense (assembly GCA_002339355.1). GTDB lineage: Bacteria > Actinomycetota > Aquicultoria > Subteraquimicrobiales > Subteraquimicrobiaceae > Subteraquimicrobium > Subteraquimicrobium carltonvillense. The sequence goes on from DDKQ01000094.1 coordinate 474, forward strand.
AACTACTTGGGGGTAATGCTTCCGTACACGCCGCTTCACTATATCCTGCTCAAGGAATCGGGTATGGCACTCATCATGACCAGCGGGAACATAAGTGAAGAGCCCATCGCCATGGAGAATGAAGAGGCTCTGAGGAGATTGGGGCATATCGCCGATTATTTCCTGATGCATAACCGAGACATTTATTCGAGATACGATGACTCGGTGGTGCGGGTAATCGATGGAGAGCTAATTATGATCCGGAGGGCGAGGAGTTTTGCCCCCTTCCCAATTCGCCTACCCTTTAAAGTCAAGGAAATTTTGGCCTGCGGACCAGAGCTTAAGAACACCTTCTGCCTCACACATGAAAATTACGCTTTCCTCAGTCAGCACATTGGGGACATGGAAAACCTGGAGACCTTCGAACATTTTGAAACCACCCTTGAACTTTACAAGAGACTTTTCAGAATCAATCCCAAGATAGTCGTCTACGACCTTCACCCCGAGTATCTCTCGACGAAATATGCCTTATCCCTAAAGGGCGTAAAATTGGTGGGGGTTCAACACCACCATGCCCACATAGTCAGCTGCATGGTAGAAAATGAAGTGAAAGATAAAGTCATTGGGATATCCTTTGATGGTTTGGGATACGGGACGGACGGCACAATCTGGGGAGGAGAAATCCTCATTGCCGATTGGAAGGGGTTTGAGCGAGTCGGTCACCTAAGATACGTTCCCATGCCCGGTGGAGCGGCTGCCATCGAAAAACCATACAGAATGGCCTTTGGCTTCTTGTATTCATTCTTCGGTGAAAATTACAGGGATTTAAAGATTGATTTCTTGAAATTCTTGGATGAGACCGAGGTAAACATAATGAAGAGGCAAATCGATAAAAAGATTAATTCTCCCCTTACCTCCAGTTGTGGTAGATTATTCGATGCAGTTTCTTCTCTGACGAGGATCAAGGATGAAATCGATTATGAAGGGCAAGCCGCCGTGGAACTGGAGATGGTAGCAGACCCCAGCATTGAGGAAAGCTACCCCTTTGAAATACAGGCGAAGGACGAAGGGCGAAGGACGAGGGGCGAGTATCGACTGGTTATTGACACCAAGCCGATCATCGAGGGTGTGGTCAGAGATCTGGAAAATGGAGTTTCCGTCTCCATAATAGCAGCGAAGTTCCACAACACCGTGATGGAATTCGTTTTGGATATTTGTAAGCGGATAAGAGAGCGAAAGGCACTGAATAAAGTGGTTTTGAGTGGTGGAGTTTTTCAGAATGTTTATCTCCTAACCAATCTACCCAGAAGGCTTGAAAGGGAAGGATTTGAGGTTTTTATACAGAAAAAAGTTCCAGCTAATGATGGAGGAATATCATTAGGACAAGTGGTGGTGGCAAACGAAATCTGCAAGGATGAAAATTCAATCCAAGGAATAGGGGAGAAAGATGTCACGGAAGGGTAAAAGCTCCCAACCCATTATATATGTCAGAACCTCAAAAGATGAAATTGAAAAGTGGGACAGGAAAAAGATCCTTGAAGCTCTGATCAGAGAAACCGACATCGAGCAAAACTTGGCCGAAAAGATAAGCCAGGAAGTGGAGGAGCAAATCATCTCCTCGAAGCTTACCACCGTTACCGCTTCTCTCATCCGAGAGCTCGTGGACACCAAATTGGTCGAGTATGGTCTCGAAGAAGCTAGGAAAAAACACGCCCGCCTAGGTGTGCCCCTCTACGATACAGAACAAGCCATTCTATATCCCAGCAAGGAGAATGCCAACATCCCTCATAACCCCGAGGCATCGAATCTGGTCCTTGCGGAGCAGATTAAGAAGCAGTTTGCCCTGGCAAAGGTGTTCTCCCAGGATGTAGCCGATGCTCATATGCGCGGAGATATTCATCTCCACGATCTAGGATACCCAGACAGACCATATTGCTCGGGGCAAAATTTGGAATACATCAAGAAATTCGGGTTGAAATTGCCATTCTGGGCCACCGCTAAGCCCGCCAGACACCCCGAGGTCCTTTTAGAACAGATGATAAAGATGTCCGCAGCCCTCCAAGGACATTTCGCCGGAGCCATCGGTTGGGACGCGGTGAATCTATTCTTCGCCCCTTATCTGGTGGGCTTAAGCGATAAGGAAATCCATCAATTGGCTCAGATGATGATATTCGAGTTCTCCCAGCAAAGCGTGGCCAGAGGAGGCCAAAGTCTGGCACATGACGAGGGAATCTTCATCTATGACGAAATAGATGAGAAACTCATGGTGATTCCCATTGGTAAATTCGCGGAAAAGTTCTTAGAGGGGAATTCTACATCGGAGTTTCAGCTAGCTCAAATTACGGAACCCCGGTATAAGGCCATAAGTTTTGATAGAAAAACGAGAGGGATAAAACTCGCAAAAATTTATGCCGTCTCAAAACACAAACGCCGTAGCAAGCTGGTTAAAATTAAAACCAATTTGGGACAGGAGATAAACGTCACAGAAGATCACTCAATTTTTACCATCGATGGGAAAGGCCGAATACTACAAATATCCCCATCACACAAACCTGAAATCATCCTTGGTCTTTTACCCAACGGTCTTAGCGAAGAAAGCTTGTTGGCTTCGCGGGTTCCTCTCTCTCCTTTAAGCGTTCAAAGAATCGACGAACAAACATCCGATCATGGATTCGTTTACGACATAAGTGTTCAGGGAACGGAGAATTTCCTAACCGCTCAAGGGATATTCGCTCACAACACGATTTTTAGCGATCTCAACTTGTACTGGGAAGTTCCAAAGCACTTTCAGGACGTTCCCACCATCGGTCCGGGTGGGGAATACACCGGAAAGACCTATCGAGATTACCTAAAAGAGGCACAAAAATTCGTTTGGGCTCTCTTCGATGTATACAAAGAGGGAGATGCCCAAGGTAAGCCCTTCTTCTTTCCCAAACCTTTGCTCCACATTACCTCAAAATTCTTTGAGACCCCAGGACATGAAAGGTTCCTCAACCATATTTCGGAGGTGGCCAGCCTTAAGGGTAATACCTACTTCGTTTTCGACCGCGGCGATACTTACCGCATAAATGAATGTTTGACCAAAGATACCAAAGTCCTAGTAAAAATTGGTGGGACTATTTACTATTCTTCCATTGAAGACGTGTACAAAATGGCTGGCGATGGAGAAGGATGGAAAAATTTGAAGAATTTAGAAGTGCTCTCAATCGAAAATGGCGTGTCAAAATTTAAAGCAGCTAAAGGAATTCTTAAGCGATACCACACTGGGGAGATTATTGAGATTGAGCTCGAAGATGGTAGTTCAATTAAAGTAACACCCAAGCACCCATCCTTGGTTCTCCAAAATGGTACCCTCTCCGTTACTCATTCCATAGAGCTTAAACCCGGAGATTATATGCCAACTACAAAGGGGGCTCGAAACGGACATTTAAATTTCTTAAAAATCAAATCCATTAAACGAGAACCTTGTTCTGGATACGTCTATGACTTTGAAATGGCTGATGACAATAATCCCATCTTTCAACTCCCAAACGGAATTGTGACACACAACTGTTGTAGGTTGGCTTTTGAGCTCGATTCAGCAGATTTGGCCGAGGCAAAGCAACCCTGGAAGATGAGATATTCCACCCTGCAAAATGTATCCATCAATCTGCCGCGAGTGGCTTATCTGAGCAAGGGAAAAGAGGAGGAGCTCCTCGATAAAATTACACAACTCATGGAGCTCGCCGCCAAGGCTCATCTTCAAAAGAGAGCCTTTCTTGAAAAGCTCCTAAGAATGGGCGAAAAGGGACCGCTGGCACTACTGGCCATCGAGCTCGATGGAGAACCCTATCTTCGCATGCATCGAGCTACACACCTTTTTGGCATCGTCGGATTGAATGAGCTCGTGCAGACACATACCGGTAGGGAACTCCATGAAAGCGAAGAGGCTCTTAAATTCGGACTGAAGATTATCTCCCATATGAAACTCACGGCCAATAAACTATCAAAAAAGCACGGTCTGCGCTTCGTTTTGGAGCAGACACCCGCGGAGCACGTGGCTTACAGATTTGCCACGCTGGACATGAAACACTTTCCAAAGGAAGCCTCTCGAGTTGTTAAAGGAAATATAGATTTGGGTGAAATTTACTATACCAATTCCGCATATCTCAATGTGGGAGCTCCAATCGATCCCATAGAGCGCGTGACCATCGAAGGGATGTTCCATCCCTTAATCGAAGCTGGTTGGCTCTCTCATATCTGGTTGGGAGAGGCTCAACCACCTCCGGAGTCCATCGCCAATTTCGTTACAAAGGTATTCAAAAATACCAACAACTCTCAAATAGCTTTCTCACCTGAATTCACCTCCTGCCTTAATTGTGGAAAAATCACTCGAGGACTTCTCGACAGCTGCCCTTGCTGTGGTTCTGAGGATGTAGAGGGGATAACCCGGATCACGGGATATTTTTCCAGAACAACCCGCTGGAATAAGGGAAAATTGGGTGAACTCAAGGATAGACACAGGGTGACTATCGATCCCAATTATGGCCCCGCCAAGAGGGCCTTGGAAAGACTTAAAAGAGAGGAGAATGGGAAGAATTAAAAGAGGAGAAAGTTGAGCAAGATTAAAAGAACTGATAGACTTAAAAACACAGAATTAAAGGGAAAACTGCTTAAACGGGGGAAAATCATATGTGCTTAGGCATACCGGCAAAGATCGTCAAAATTGACGAACGCCAAATAGCGGATATTGAAATCGGGGGCATTGTAAGGAAAGCAAGCTTGCAGTTGGTCCCAGAAGCAAAGGTAGGAGACTATGTCATTGCCCATGCTGGATTTGCCATTCAAATTCTCGACGAGAAGGAGGCTCAGGAGACTCTAAAACTCCTGGAGGCATTCAGTGAAATACCTGAGTGAGTATCGAGACCCAGTCCTGGCCCAAAAGGTCATTGAAAATATCAAGAAAATCTCCCATACACCAGTCAATCTTATGGAGGTCTGTGGCACTCATACCGTTACCATCTCCAAAAACGGGATAAGACAGGTGATGCCCAAAACCGTGACATTGCTCTCCGGTCCGGGGTGTCCCGTCTGCGTCACGGCCAATGAGGATATCGATAAGACCATTTGGCTCGCCCGGCAACCCGGAGTCATTCTTGCAACCTTCGGTGACATGATGAAAGTCCCCAGTTCTTATTCGAATCTTTCTGCAGAGAAGGCCGAAGGTGTGGACATAAGGGTGGTCTATTCCACCCTCGATGCTTTACAGGTCGCCGATGACAATCCGGATAAAAAAGTGATCTTCTTCGGGGTGGGATTTGAAACCACCTCCCCCACCATTGCCCTCTCCATATTGGAGGCAAGAAAGCGAAAACTCAAAAATTACTCCGTTCTGGCCCGTCATAAGCTTATTCCACCGGCAATGGCCGCGCTTTTAAGCCTTGGGGAAGTAAAACTTCATGGATTTATTTGCCCTGGACACGTGAGTACCATCATAGGAAGTAAACCCTACGAATTCATCGCGGAAGAACACGGTATTCCCTGCGTCATTTCGGGCTTTGAGCCTTTGGATGTCCTTCAAACAATATACATGCTGGTGAGACAGGCAGAAAATGGTGAAGCTAGGGTCGAAGTGCAATATAAGAGAAGCGTTCGCCCCGAGGGAAACACAACGGCCCTGAAGATCCTCGATGAAGTCTTTGAAGTTTGCGATGCCGATTGGCGAGGCATCGGTATTATCCCCAATAGTGGATTCAAGCTCAAGGAAGAGTACTCCGACTTCGATGCGGATAAAATCTTCGATGTTGATGTTCCTCCCCCGAAGGATGATCCTCCGGGTTGCAGCTGCGGAGAGATTTTAAGAGGGGTCAAATTTCCCTACCAGTGTAAATTATTCGGGAAGGCCTGCACTCCTGAAAGGCCCATTGGACCATGTATGGTCTCTTCAGAAGGTGCTTGTGCAGCATATTATCGCTATGGCACCGGGTAAGGCGTTGACTGGTTTGTTAGTTGGCTGGTTGGCTTGACTTCCTGCAAAATAAGCTAACTAGCAAACCAACAAACTGGCGAACAGATAAGTGAGGTTTTAGTGGTGAAGAACGAGAAAATATTGTTGGCTCACGGTAGTGGTGGAAAGTTGATGCACGATCTAGTAAGCCAAATCTTTCTCAAGAAATTCCACAATCCCATCCTCGCCAAATTGGATGACATGGCCATGTTTAAATTGGGCGAAGCCAATCTAGCCTTTACCACGGATACATACGTGGTCAACCCCCTTTTCTTCAATGGCGGGGACATTGGCAGGCTCGCCATTTGCGGAACGGTGAATGACCTAGCGGTAAGTGGTGCCATGCCCAAATATATCAGTGCTGCTTTCGTCATAGAGGAGGGCTTTCCACTCTCCGATCTGGAAAAAATCCTGGATTCCATGGTTAAAGCAGCTGAGGAAGCGGGTGTGATCGTGGTTACCGGAGATACCAAGGTTGTGGAAAAGGGAGGAGCGGATAAACTATTCATCAATACTGCAGGCGTTGGAATAATCCCCGAAGGAATCAATATCTCTGGCTCGAATGCGCTAGTCGGCGACAAGGTTATCCTCTCGGGTTCCATCGGCGACCACGGAATCGCGGTGATCAGCCAAAGAGAGGGATTGGAATTTAAAACTCAAATTAAAAGCGATTGTGCACCCCTAAATCACTTGATTGCAGAGATGCTCCAGGTGACAAGGGCAATCAGATGTCTTAGAGATCCCACGAGAGGGGGATTAGCCAGCACCTTAAATGAATTCGTTACCCAATCCAATGTGGGGATATTCATTGAGGAGCAAAAAGTTCCCATAAAGGAAGAAGTTCTTGGAGCTTGTGAAATGTTGGGCTATGATCCCTTCCACGTCGCCAATGAAGGGAAATTAGTAGCCATAGTCGATCCCAAAGACGCCGACGAAGTTATAAGGGTGATGCAAAGGAACAAATACGGCAAGGGAGCTCAAATCATAGGAGAGGTCATTCCCAATCCAAGAGGCAAAGTAATCATTAAAACTGCAGTTGGAGCCACTCGAATCCTAGACATGCTCGTTGGTGAGCAACTTCCCAGAATCTGCTAGTCTTTACCCTCAATATTTTCGAAATTCAAGGTTTAGCGATCAAATGTTTAAATGAGAGAGATTTTGTGATAAAATTCACAATAGGAAGGGGTATATTACATATGAAACAAAAATCTCTCTCACCCCATAGGCAAGCCGTGTCTGCCGACAGGCAGGCAGAAAAAACCCTAAGCACTAAGAGGCTGATCCTTTATACTTTCATCGCCGTTTTTCTCCTAGTGCTTTTCTGGATTTGGATCTGGTTGTTGGTTGCAACCCTTTCTTGAAAAAGGAAGGATTTGAGAGGGTAGAAAATGACTCAAAGGCTATAATCCTAAAATGGATTTTAGCTTTTTAGCTTGTCTTCGGCTAACAGGGATTTCGCTTCCCTTGGCATCCTTTACCCGCAGAAGATAGGTTCCTCTGAACATGGGGATTATCTCTTTCACTTGATGAAGATTCACTATATAACCCCTATGGGCTCGGAAAAATGCTTGACCCCGTAGGCGTGCCTCCAATTCCTTCAAAGCAAATGATGTGATGAAACTCTCGTGATGCGTGTGGATGAAAGCATAATCATTTCTGGTATTTATATATATGATATCCTTCGTTGGGAGAAGGATGGTTTTATCTCCCCTGTGAACTGGGATTCTATTGATTTTAATGGTCTCGGGGGTAGGCAACCCTACCTCCTTCAATCGATATCCTTTCTTCCTCTCCCAGATTTTGTTTATGGTCTGGGCTAATCGCTCTTCTTTAAATGGTTTAACCAGGTAATCCAGAACATCCAATTCAAAAGCCTTCACAGCATGCTCACCGTAGGCTGTGACAAAAACCACCGCTGGAGAATCCGGAAGCTCTTGGAGAACTTCCGCCACATGCAGACCGGTGAGTCCAGGCATTTGAATATCCAAAAATACCACATCGTAAGTCAACGCCTTTATGAGCTCCAATGCCTCCGCAGCGTTGGTGGCTTCCCCAACAACTTCCACATCTTTAATCTTTTCCAGTATATAACGAAGCTCGGTTCTTGCCGGTGCCTCGTCATCCACTATGAGCGCCTTAATCTTCATGAGAACCTCCTAAAGCTGACCCTTCCAGTAGACGAGGTATGCAGAGGGTGACTATGGTGCCCTCTCCCATTTCGCTATCGATATTGAGCCTATATTCCTCGCCGTAAAGGCTCTTTAGCCTTTCATTCACATTGCTCAATCCTATTCCCATTCCCTTACCAAAACCTGATAAGAAAATTTTATCCATATCGGAGGAGCAAATACCCACCCCGTTATCTTCGACCTTTATCATCATTTCCGAGTTTTTGAGTTCGGACGAGATTTTTATTTTAAGACCATTGGACGTGAGACCGTGCTTTATAGCATTCTCTACAAGTGGTTGGAGGATCAAGGCTGGGAGTTTTAAATTTAGCGTGGAGGGATCTATGTCCTCAATTACCCGGAGCTTTTTCCCGAATCTTGCCTTTTCAAAGATGAGGTAGGAGTTTACATAGTTTAATTCCTCTTCCAGAGTCACCATGTCACTTCCCCTCTCCAGAGTCTTTCTGAAAAAATCGGCGAACTGAATGAGGAGTTTTCGCGCTCTGTCGGGTTTGGTACGGCAAAACATGGCGATGGTGTTCAGGGTATTGAATAAGAAATGGGGATTGATCTGAGCCTGCAGGGCTTTAAGCTCGGCCTTCCAGGCGAGTTCGCGCTGTTTATCGATCTCGGAGAGTTCAAGCTGTGTACTCAAAAGACGTGCCAGTCCCTCGGCCACTGTTATTCGGCTTTCCGTCAGCTTCTCCTTATTGTCGTAGTAAAACTTGAGGGCTCCAACGGCTTTGCCCCTCAATCCCAGGGGTACAACGATGGCAGTCTTGAGGGGACAGTCCAGAACGGGACAACCGATCTCCTTTCGAGACTCCAAGATTCGGGTCTCATTATACTTCAAAGATTCCTTGGTAGCCTTGGTTATAATGGGTTTTCCAGCCCTGTGATGGCTTCCCCCAACCCCAGTAAAAGCCAATACGGTATTAAGGTCGGTCAGAGCCACAGCCATTGCATCCGATTCTTTGTAAATTATTTCCGCTACCTTACTCGCTGAATCGAAGTTTAAACCCCTTCTCAAATAGGGCAACGTCTGATTGGCGATCTCCAAAATCTGATGAGATTGCAGTGCTTTTGCATGCTCCGGCTCATCCTTTAAACCAAAGGAAATGGCCAAGGCCGAAAAGATTCCCAGGGTAATGAGGACGATCAAAAATGGGAAAGCCAGCCCTCCTTTAAAGGTAAATCCGGAACTTGAACCGTAAAGATGGATGAGAAAAACAATCCCCAAACCAAAAATTAAACTGAAGATAAAATAAATGCACAGCGTCGAAAGAATATTTTCCCGCCTATAAAACACTCTACTCACCACAATTTACTTGATTTTACCCGGCATAATCCCCCATTTTTACAAGGTGTTTAATACTACACTGTTCACCTCGTACAAATTTAAAATGCAAAGATCAAAAATCAAAATTGCAGATCAGAATCCAAAATCTACGACTTTATAGTTTATTATCACATACTAGATTTTATTTGGACTATTAACGAATTAGGTCGACACCTTAGACATTCGGGAGGGTAAGTGCTTAAGAAAACCGTGTCCTCGCCTATGAAAACCTCTTAAGCATTCTCTTAAGTTTGTAGCGAGGCGAGACCCGAGCGGCGGCCGGGGGATGACTTT
>DDKQ01000043.1:0-1158 GCA_002339355.1 Candidatus Subteraquimicrobium carltonvillense
CCTTTTCAAGTAGATTTTTATTTGAGGCAACGATACAATCTCAGATAGATTTTAGGTGAGGCAATTCGGCCTATTGCTCCCCATATTTATATTCTTTATCGTGGGTGGTCCCTGGAGAGATTATTGGGGAATTATTTATATGCCATTCATTCTCATTTATACCCCGATGTTCTTTGGAAATCTCTCCCAATATCCTTTATTCGATCCAAAAGTTCATACCAATAACGAGGGGGAATGTTCAAATTAAAATTTTGGTGACTGGTGGAGCGGGATTCATAGGTTCACACGTTGTCGACGCTTATTTGGCCCAGGGACATGAGGTTATCGTTCTGGATGATCTTTCCACTGGTAAGAAGGAAAATTTAAATCCATCCGCCAAATTTTATGAGATGGATATTCAGGATGAGAATTTAATCGATGTTTTTGAAAGGGAGCAACCGGAAGTGGTCAATCATCATGCAGCTCAAATTGATGTCCGAAAGTCGGTAATAGATCCGAAATTCGATGCTCGAGCAAATATCTTGGGGACGATCAATGTTCTTGAGGCCTGTGTGAAATGCAAGGTGAAAAAGATTATTTTCGCTTCATCGGGTGGCGCTGTCTACGGTGAACCTCAATATCTCCCTGTTGATGAGGTGCACCCCAAAAGACCCATCTCCCCCTACGGAGTGAGCAAGCTTTCAGGCGAATTTTATATTCAGGCTTACCACGACGTCCATGGGCTTAAATTTACAATCTTACGTTACGGGAATGTCTATGGACCGCGCCAGGATCCACTTGGAGAGGCGGGCGTTATCGCCATCTTTTGTTCTCAGATGCTTAAAGGCACGCCTCCCAAAATCTTTGGCACGGGTGAAAGCTTAAGGGATTACGTATATGTCAAGGATGTGGTCGAGGCCAACATCATTGCACTATTGGGGGGAGATAATGTGGCGGTAAACATTGGGACCGGAATTGGGACCTCGGTCAATGAACTTTTCAAGAACTTAAGTAGCATTATTGGTTTTGCCCAAGATCCAATATATTGCCCTCCCCGACCCGGCGAGCTGGATAAGATATTTCTTGCGCCAGACCTGGCTCGAAAGGAACTTGGTTGGGAACCAACCACGGATATTATGAAAGGTCTGGTGCTCACTGCCGATTACTTTAGAAATAGAA
>DDKQ01000043.1:1499-13263 GCA_002339355.1 Candidatus Subteraquimicrobium carltonvillense
GAAATAGAATTTGAAACGTGAAAAGAATAATCTGCCGTTATAATTTTTGCCTTTTTCCGTTAATTCGTTAGGAATTTTCAAAATTGTAAACTTAAGTTGACAAAAAATTTAAAAAATTCTAAACAAGTCGTTAAGTTTTCTTCCTACTTGGCTCTTTTTGCTCCTAGCTGAATAAAAGAAGGAACAGAAAAATGGCTAAACTGAAGGTAATGACAGTCTTTGGCACGAGACCAGAAGCCATTAAACTTGCACCAGTGATTAAAGAGTTGGAAAAGCGTCCTCAAAAATTCCAAACAGTAGTTGTGGTAACTGCTCAACACCGTGAAATGCTTGACCAAGTTTTAAATCTCTTTGAAATCACCCCAGACTATGACCTTGATATTATGCAACCCGAGCAAGAATTATTTGATATCGCCACAAAATCGCTTGCTGGTCTAAAGCCAATTTTAGAGAAGGAAAAACCAGATATTCTATTAGTCCAAGGGGATACCAGCACCACTTTCTTTGCAGCGCTTACCGCTTTTTATCTTAAAATTCCAATCGGACACGTAGAAGCCGGGTTACGGACAAGGGATAAGTATCACCCTTTTCCTGAGGAAATAAATCGCAGGCTTACATCTCATTTAGCAGATATTCACTTTGCACCCACAGAGACAGCTAAAAAGAATCTGATTGTAGAAGGAATTACACCTAAAACAATCCATGTAACAGGAAATACTGTAATTGATGCCCTCCTTGCCACCATAAAAAAAGAATACAATTTCGATCAACCGCCTCTAAGCGAAGTTGACTTCTCAAAAAAGGTAATTACGGTAACAGCTCACAGAAGAGAAAGTTGGGGAGCACCCTTAAATAATATCTGCAAAGCTATCAAAAGAATTGTCGAAACTAATCCTGGTGTAGAAGTAGTCTTTTCAGTGCATTTGAATCCAAAAGTCCAAGAAGTAACTAGAAAAACTTTAGGCGATAGCAAAAGAGTTCATCTTACTAAGCCGTTAGATTATGCCCCTTTTGTTCATCTAATGAATAAATCTTATTTGATTCTTACCGATTCGGGTGGAATACAGGAAGAAGCACCATCGCTTGAAAAACCTGTGTTGGTGCTACGTGAAGTAACTGAAAGACCGGAGGCAATTGAATCAGGGACGGCTAAACTGGTAGGCAGAGATGCCGATAAAATAGTTTTTGAAACTTCGCTTTTGCTAAGCAATAAAGATGAGTATCAAAAAATGGCACAAGCCAGAAACCCATACGGCGACGGAAAAGCATCAGAAAGAATAGTCGATATTCTTGCAACACACGAGACTAGAGGAGAAATCCAGCATTGACTCAGAAGACTTTAACCGAAAAAACCATCCTTCTTATGCTTGGAAGTCTTTTGGGCTCGCTACTTGGCTTCCTAGCAACTATTGTAATAGTTCGATTCCTCTCTCCACACGAGGTTGGAACTTTCAAGCAAGTATTTCTCATCTATAATACAATATCACCGCTCTTCTTGCTTGCACTACCCGCGAGCTTGCTTTATTTTATGCCACGCCTAGGTAAATTCCAACAACAGCAATTTTTTACTCAAACGATCTTGCTCCTCTTTCTAGGGGGACTCTTATTCTCGGCCTGCATGTTACTTGGCGCAAAATACATCGCTGCATACTTCAAAAATCCTTCACTGGCAACTTTACTTCCTATATTTAGCCTCTATCCCTTATTTGCCATTCCCTTTAACGCCTTCGGTTCTTTTCATATAGCAATGGACCGCTATAAAACTGCAGCTATCTTAAGTATTATAGGAAGTTTTGTCGCAATTCTATCCTATTTAATTCCAATAAGCTTAGGAATGCCCCTTCGAAGCGTTTTTCTGATAACCGTGTCCGCCGCGGCTCTTTTGCTCCTGTCAATGTTGATTTATTCCAGAAGCACACTTGAAGGTTATCGCATTTATATGTCCTGGAATAGCATAAAAACACAACTAAGCTATGCTGTCCCCCTTGGGCTTTCTTCTATTTTGGGTATGCTTGCCTGGAACACTGACAGAGTTATGGTTTCTCTCTTTTTCCCACCTGCTTTGTTTGCTATCTATGCTATAGGAGCAGTTGAAATGCCATTAGTAGGTATTGTAAATGGCGCAGTTAATTCCGTACTTGTACCCAAATTTTCCTCCCTCCTAGCGGAAGATAACACAAAAGAGGTGGTAAGAATTTGGCATGAGGCAATTCGTAAGACTTCTCTAATCCTGTTGCCAATTTTTGCTTTTCTACTTCTATTTGCAAAGCCATTTATAACTTTTCTCTTCACCGAACAATATCTCAAAAGTGCCTTTATCTTTCAAATATATCTCTTTATGCTACCCGCCCGCCTCGGTGCAGATGGAGGAGCCATCCTGCAAGCAAGCGGCAAAACTCGACCCTTATTGATAGGGTCGTCACTTTATTTGATCCTTAATATTCCCTTAAACCTGGCGTTTATTTACATCGTGGGGCTTCCAGGGCCAGCTATCGCCACCGCAATCATCAATTTGCTAGGGGCAGCTTATATCCTATATTTCGTATATCCTCTGATCAAACTGCCGCTCTCAAAGTTGCTACCATGGAAAATGATTTTTCAGATTGGTTTTATATGCCTACTTTCTGCTGTAATTGTGGCACCTCTATCGCTGTTACTTGAATCTAAGATAATTTTACTGAGCTCTGCTGGCTTACTTTTTCTTCTGATTTTCTTCCCAATCACTTTAATAACTGGATGTCTTAGACGCGATGACATAGATCTCATTAAAAGATGGCTTCTACGCGGAGTTGCAGCCTCATGAAAAACCGACTAAAGCAACCTGCCACAGAAGAAAAATTGGTTGAAGAAACCTGGGATAGAATTTGGGGAAAAGAAAAAATTCCTGAGTGGGACAGCTTATCCCAACTTATTCTTGAAGTTCTTAAAAAAGAAATTGGTTCGCCAAAGAACAAGAAAATACTTGAGGCAGGAAGCGGTTCAGGAAGAATATCTCTAAGACTAGCTCAAGAAGGAGCTAAAGTCACACTACTAGATGCCTCTCCTCATGCTATAAAACTTAGCAAAAAAATATTCAAAAAAGCAAAGGTACCAGCCAAATTCCTTCAAGCCTCAATATTTGATATGCCTTTCGCCAATGAAAGCTTTGATATAGTCTGGAACGCAGGAGTTTTGGAGCACTATAATGAAAGAGAGCAACAAAAAATTCTAAAAGAAATGCTAAGAATTTGTAGAAAAGATGGCTTAATTATAACTCTTAATCCATATCGCTGGGCTATATTTTATAGGATAGGTAAATGGTGCCTTGAAAGATCTGGTAAATGGACAGCAGGCTACGAGAGACCCATAAGAAGTTTAAAAAAGATGGTCGATGAAACTCGCGCGAAATTAACTCATGAGTACAGTGTGGGATTTCTTGAACAATTCACCTTTCTCCTCGCCAACCCTAAGCTTAAAAGATTTGAAAGGAGATTCTTACTGATTAGAGACAAATGCTGGAAACTTAACTATCTACCTGGATACTTACTAGTTACAATACTTAGAAAGCTTTAATCCATTTCGTCTGAATGAGGAGTGCAAAATAAACATAGGACACATTACTTTCAACTACAAGCCTATAATCGGCGGTGCAGAAGCTTATATAGCTCAGCTTTATAAGCTTCTGCAAAAAAGTGGGCACAATCAACATGTCTATCAAAGAAAGGTAAAAATTAAAAACAAAGAAATCTTAACCGTGCCAACATTCCCTTCCTTCATGAGAAATCGTGAGCATTTGAGTTATAACTTGTTCCTTCTACTTCGACTTCCCAACCTCTTACGAGAAGATGCATTAATAATTCATAATCCCTTCCACTTTATTCCTGTGTGGTGGCACAAACACACTATTGCAGTATCCCATGGTGTCACTTGGCAGCAACCTCCTACAACACTCACACAAAAAATAAAAAAGCAGATTGCCAAATTAGCATTTAAGCATTCAAGAAAATTCGTTGCCAACGATTCAAACTTCTTTAGGGAGATGGGAATCAACATCAAACCAAAACAGAGAATGTTCCAGCAAGTTACTCAAGGAAAGTGGTTTATCCCCAACTGTGTTGACACCGACCTTTTTAAAAGAAACAAAGGTATACGCGAACTTAAAAAACTTAATCCAGTTTTAGTTCCACGGAATATAGTACGAGGTCGCGGAATTCACCTTGCTATAGAAGCCTTCTCAAAATTCATCGAAGTTTACAAAGATACTTCAATGGTAATAGCAGGAAATTTTTACGAACCTTTATATAAAAACTACGTTTTTTCACTAATCAATAATCTACGGTTAGCCGGGAAGGTATATTTTGTTGGAAATGTAAAGCGAGAAAGCATGGTCAGCTTTTACTCTTCTTCTTTGATGACATTAATCCCGACTCTTTACGAGGAGGGGACCTCGCTTAGTGCACTTGAAAGTATGGCATGTGAAACCCCAACTATATCTACGGATGTAGGCGGCCTAGCTGATTTACCTTCAATTCAATGTAAGGCAAACCCAGAAGACCTAGCAAAAGCTATGATCGAAGTTGCCAAAAATAGAGTAGGAATTGCAAAACAACAACACCAAGAAGTAACAAATACCTATAATCTAGAAAATTGGGAAAAAGCTTGGTTAAAAGTGTTGCAATTATAGCGAGCAAACCTATAAGACAATGAAAATAGGACACATTACTTACAGATATAAACCGCTTGTTGGCGGCGCAGAGCACTATCTATATCAGCTTTTCGAGACTCTGAAAAACGCAGGTTACTTACAACATATCTATCAAAGAGATAACAATATTAGAGGATCTGAAATAATACCAGTGCCTAAAATAAGTAGTCGAATCCCAAAACTTATTGCTTTTAACTTGGGACTTCCCTTTCAGTATTACAATTTACGCAAAGAGGATATCTTAATCATTAACTACCCCGAACATTATCTTCCAGTTGCTTGGCACAAGAATACCATAGTAGTTTCGCACGGCTCCAGCTGGACATTCTTAGAAAGAAAATGGATGAATAAAATAAGAAAAAGAATGGCTCGCTATGCCTTCAATCACGCTGGTCAATACGTGTGCAACGATACATTTGTTCTACGAGAACTAGGAATCAATGTTTCTCTCCAGCAGAAAATGTTTCAAGAAGTTGCTCCCGGTAAATGGTTCATCCCAAACTGTGTTGACCCAAAACTCTTCAAAAAAACCAATGGAATAGCGAGTTTAAAAAGACTAAATCCTATACTTGTTCCTCGCAATCTTACAAACTCAAGGGGTATAGACCTTGCAATTCGCGCTTTTGCGCTGTTCCGAGAAAAGTACCCCAGTACAAATCTTGTAATAGTAGGAGAAGCTATCAAAGATATGCCCTCTTCAATTGAATATAAAAATAGGCTCAAGGATTTTATAAATGAACTAAATTTGGAAAATAAAGTTTATTTTTATGGGGCAGTCAAAAGAGAAAACATGCCAGATATCTATTCTTCTGCTCTTCTCACACTCATTCCAACGAGATGCAGCGAGGGCACCTCTTTCAGCGCTTTAGAGAGTATGTCTTGTGGCACAGCCACAATTTCAACCAATGTTGAAGGACTACTTGACCTGCCAACTATTCATTGTAAAGCAAACGAACAGGATTTAGCCGTCAAAATGGCAGAGGTTTTCGACAAACGAGAACACGTTGGGCAAGAACAACATGAAAAGGTAAAAAGCATCTATAATCTAGATAGTTGGAGAAGAGCTTGGCTCCAAGTTGTAAAGAAAGCAGGGGAAAGATTAGAAAGTGAAAATCGGAATTGATGCTCGGATGATTGATTGGGCTGGAGTGGGTAGGAGTTTTATTAATCGGCATCTTAACAGCTAAAGAGCGTAAAAAAGCGTTCATAGATAATTAACAAATTTGTTAATAATTATGGAACAAGTGTAAAGATTGAAATCTCACGTCTACAGATTTACTTTTTTTGACCTCTAAATAGAGAGAAATTTAGATAGCTATGAAAGCGGCAGAAACAATTTGGAGTAAATTTTAAGTGAGGCAATCATACATTTAATTGTAATACATTTTATAGTAATATTATCTTTGAGGTGATAGAAATGGAGAAAACACTACCTATTTCACTTGCCCGTCCTCAACTAACTAAGTTAATTGCAGAACTCGAGAAAGGCGGTGAACCTATTAAAATCACTCATCGAGGAAGAGTAGAAGCAGTTCTCATAAGTGCGGAAGACTATGATAGCTTGATAGAAACGCTTGAAATTTTGAGTGACCCTGAAGCAATGGCAGCTATTAAGGAAAGTGAAAAAGACATAAAAGCTGGGCGGCTTCATGCCCACAAAGAAGTTTTCAAAACAAAAAAATGAACTACGAGCTACTCTACACAGCCAGAGCTAAAAAAGATATTAGAAAGCTCAACAACCAGATCCTTGATAGACTAGAAAGAGGCCTCGTCGCAATAGGCGAATATCCAGCTAGAGGTAAGCCATTAACTGGTAGCTTAAAGGGGTTGTGGTCTTATCGTATTGGTAAGTGTCGTGTAATCTACCGTCCAATAAAAAAAGAAAGAGTTGTAATAATCGAGCACGTAGGTTACCGTAGAGAGATTTACAAGAAGAAAAAATAGTAGGAGGGAAAGTGAGAATAGGTATTGATGCCCGGATGATAGATTGGGCTGGGGTTGGTAGATATACCCAAAATCTTCTGAAACTCTTAAGGGAAATAGATGGGAAGAATGAATATATCCTTTTTTGTGATCAAAAGAGCGAGCATCTAGTACCAACCGCTCCCAATTACGATAAAAGGGTAGTAGAGCAACCCGTACTCTCCCCACTTTATCAGTTCAGTTGGGGTAGGGAGTTGCGGCGGGCAGATCTGGACGTCTTTCACTCTCCTCACTTCGTGTGGCCCTATATTACCCCCTGCCCCTCGGTGGTGACCATCCATGACCTCATTCCCTTGATTTCGCCGGAAGTCATGCCCTCGCGCCTTGCCAGGATTTACTATCGCTGGATGAACGAGCGCGCTACAAGCAGGGCAAAGAGAGTAATCGCCGTCTCTAAATCCACGAAACAGAATTTAGTTCGCCTCCTTGGAGTATCTGAGACGAAGATCAAGGTCATCCAAGAAGCAGTCGATGAACGATATAAGGTGGTCAGGGATAGAAATCTTCTAAGGGCCATAAAGGGGAAATATGATATTAAACAAAGGTTCATCTTAAATGTGGGAAATCCAAAACCTCATAAAAACTGGTCGAGGTTGATTAAAGCATTCTTCAAATTGATGCTGAAGAGCAGGAGGAATTATCAGTTGGTACTGGTGGGTCCAAAGTATTCCGAGCATTCTGAGATCGATTATCTAATTAGGAGATCTGGTCTGGAGAAGAGGGTTACATTCACGGGCATCATTGGAGAGGAGGATTTGTTGCTCTTATATAATGCCGCTGAGGTCTTTGTTTTTCCCTCCCTCTATGAGGGTTTTGGGCTACCGCCCTTGGAGGCCATGGCCTGTGGTACCCCGGTTATTTGCTCCAATACTTCCTCTCTATCCGAGGTGGTTGGAAATGCAGCTCTGATGATCGATCCCTATAATGTAAGCGAAATTGCTGAAGCCATGGGGAAAGTCCTCACCGATAACTCCCTACGAGAGAAGCTGAGAGAGAGGGGTCTTGCCAGGGTGAATAAATTTTCGTGGAAGAAGACTGCTGAGGCGACGCTCAAAATATATCGAGAAGTGGGAAAATAGATGCAAGTATTGATGATCAATAAGCTTTATTATCCGGTGATCGGTGGGGCGGAGAATCACCTTTATTTGCTATGCAACGAATTAAAAAAGTGCATCGATGTCAGGGTACTTGTATGCAACACCGAGTTGAAGACCGTTATAGAAAAGCTGGATAACCTCGAGATAATAAGGGTTGCCAGCGCCGGAATACTGTTTTCCATGCCCCTTGGTTTCACTTTTCCTCTGTGGCTCAGACGGCTTGAAGCCGATATAATCCATTTTCACCACCCCTTTCCCCTCGGTGAGATATCCTACCTGCTGACCAAACCCAAGGGGAAGATGGTGATAACTTGGCACAGCGATATAATCCATCAGAAACACCTCTTGAAGTTCTATGAACCTTTTTTGCTGAAACTCCTCGAAAGAGCCGATAGGATTTTGCCCACGTCTGCCAATTATATCGAGTCATCTCCCTTTTTAAGACGTTTCAGAAATAAATGTCAGCCCATCCCCTTGGGAATAGATGTGGAACAATTCAAACTCACCCCGGGAATTGAGAATGCTGCCGCCAGGATTCGAGAAAAATATGGCTCAAAAATCCTTCTCTTCATCGGTCGCTTGGTCTACTACAAGGGTGTGGAGTATCTAATCGAGGCCATGAGGCATATCGATGCGCACCTGATAATAATCGGGGAAGGACCATTGGAGAATAAGCTGAAGACCTTGGCTCATGGGGAGGGAGTCGCAGAAAAGATGTCATTCTTAAAACCGGTGAGGGATGAGGAATTGCCCCATTATTATTACGCTTGTGATGTTTTCGTCCTCCCATCCGTCGCTCGAAGCGAGGGCTTCGGCATCGTCCAACTTGAAGCCATGGTTTGTGGCAAGCCCGTGGTGAGCACGAATCTTCCCACGGGCGTCGCTTTCGTAAACCAGCATCAAAAGACGGGATTGGTTGTCCCACCCAGGGACGCTCAAGCTTTAGCTGAGGCCATAAATACTTTGCTCAAAGACCCCAAGTTGCGCAAAAAATACGGGAAGTATGGGAAAATGAGGGTGGAAAGGGAATTCACCAAGGAAATCGTGGCCCAACGGGTATTGGAAGTCTACGGGGAACTTATTTGAAAGGCTGGAACTAAAAGGCAAAAAGATTAAGAGGCAGGCAGGAAATTTCGAGCGATATATTTAATAAAGCAAATGGGTCACAAATCCATAAGCTTGCTGCAAGGGCTGCTCGTAAAGCGAGCAGCCCAAAGCGAACCCGAAGCTCAAGAGCAGTCCTTTGAGCATTTTACACTATAAATTATGACCCACGTATTTAATAAAGCAAGTAATGGGCAATTTTTAATGTGGCTGCAAAAATGCGAGGTTAAAGATGTCCAGGTCGAAGTGGTTAGTGATTTCTCTGATAATGGATGCGATTCTCGTTAATGTAGGCATCATTCTTGCATTCCTTCTACGTTTTGGAGGAGAGCTTCCCCCTTTTAACTTCAGAGCTTACACTAACCTAGCCATCTTCATCACCATTATTCAAATCGGGACACTCCATGTATACGACCTTTATAATGTGGAGAAGGTTCAGGGTGGTTGGGACATCCTCTATGCCGTATTTAAGGCTGTTTCCCTGAGCATGCTGCTAACGGTTGTTCTGACCTTTTTCTACCGCTTTTTTTCCTTTCCCCGTACCGTTCTGTTACTCTCCTGGGTTCTTGTCATAGCCCTCATTTCTGGTTGGCGGGTATTGGCAATGAAAGTCATAAATATCCATTGGCCTATCCAGCGTGTCCTCATAGTAGGAACTGGTGAAACTGGTCAAAAGATATTAAGGGAACTTAAGGCTCGATCCAAGTGGGGTTATCGAGTCGTGGGACTAATCGATAGGAATCTGGCGAAGGTAGGTCGGCAGTTCCAGGGTGTTTCGGTTGTAGGAACCATAAGGGACATCGTTCCCATGGTGAACAAATATAGAGTGGATCAGGTCATAGTTACCTCCCCCATTAGGCAACGAGAACTCATAGAGGATCTCGCGAGATCTAAGGAAACCCACGTTAGAGTGGAAGTGGTACCTGAACTTTATGAGATATTTGTGGGAAAAGTGGATCACACACTGGTCAGTGACATTCCTCTCATGAAGCTCACCAAGGAACCGGTTCCGGCATGGATTAGCCTGGCAAAGCGAGCCACGGATATCATTTTGGCCTTCATATTATTGATCCTTGCCGCTCCTTTGATGGTTTTGGTCGCGCTGTTGGTGAAGCTTACATCCCCGGGTCCCATTTTTTACGTGCAGGAGAGAGTGGGTGAGGATGAAGAGCTCTTTAAGGTGTATAAATTCCGGACCATGATTCAGGAGGCGGAGGAGGAGAGTGGACCCATTCTTGCCGCTGAGAGGGACTCTCGCATCACACCAGTAGGGCGATATTTAAGGCGATTTCGAATAGACGAGCTCCCTCAGTTATTCGATATTCTCAAAGGGGATATGAGTTTTGTGGGACCTAGACCCGAGCGTCCCCATTTCGTGAAAGAATTCAAGAAAAAAATCCCGGGCTACACGGAGCGATTCAAGGTCAAACCAGGTGTAACCGGTCTTGCTCAGATCAGTGGCTCCTACGCCACCACCCCCGAAAATAAATTAAGATATGATCTCATTTACATCTACCATCAATCATTATTCTTGGATATAAAGATACTTTTACACACCATAAAGGTTGTTTTGACGGGGAGAGGCGCCCGCTAACCTGATAATTAGGTAAATTCTAATTTCAAAATACTAAGCACTAAACAATATCAAATGTCCAAAACTTCGTTGTGAACTCAGTTGAACAATTCAAAGGACCAAAACCAAATGAAATACGATTTAGAGGAAAGAACTTTAAACTTCACCAAGGATGTTATTGATTTTTGCAAGAAATTACCTAAAAACACCATAAATATGGAATTGACTGGTCAATTGGTTAGAGCCTCTGGCTCTGTTGGTGCAAACTATATCGAAGCAAACGAATCTTTAAGCAAAAAAGATTTTTTTCACCGAATTAAAATCTGTCGAAAGGAAGCCAAAGAAAGTAGATACTGGCTTAGAGTCGCAGTTTCGGCTAACCCTGAATTCGAAAAAGAAGGAGAACCTCTTCTCCAAGAGTCTTTAGAGTTGACGAAAATCTTCGGCTCAATTCTTGAAAAGAGTATTTAGTTTTGGATTTTAAAAATTTGGATTTTGAATTTGTTTAGGATTTAGGATTTCGAATTTAGGATTTAAAAGTTCCAATAACCCAATAACCCAATGAACAAATCTACTGAGAATTATTTGGACTTAGCTATATATTACGGCTTTCACTTCTTAGTTTTTTGTTTGCCTCTAGTCTTCTCTAGAGCAACCTATGACCAGTTTGATCTTCCCAAAGTCGTTTTCCTGAGGATTACAACACTTTTCCTTCTTTATGGCTGGTTGGCAAAGTTTTTCTTTTCATCCAGGGTCTGCTTTTCTTTTTAGCCGTTCAGAATTTTTCTTCCTTTTCTCGTCTCCGCTCATTAGCTAAAACGATGGTTGTGAGTGCCACCATCGTTTCTTTTTACGGTCTATTGCAATATCTGGGATACGACTTTTTCCGGTGGGCGGAAGTACCCTTCGAATTGAATAGGAGCTTTTCCACCTTTGGCAATCCGGTTCTTTTGGGAGGTTATCTGGTAATCATCCTTCCCATAGCCTTAGCTCTCTTCATCTCAGCTACCAAACCAGCGGAAATCGGTTGTTATGGGATGTGGACGGCTTTATACGTCCCATATTTGGCTTTGGACCTGACACCTTCAGGTTGGTGTTTCCCAGGTTTTAAACCTTGAAGTACATCAAATTGGGTGGGAGAACTACCGTTGCCGATAATGCCCATAATTATCCTCTTCAATTGGGTTCAACCCTGGGTATCCCAGCCGTGGCAATTTTCTTGAGCTTACTCATAATTTATTTCTTGAGGAGTCTTCCACTACTGATCACTAGCGATATCGCAGAGCGTCCTTTATACACCGGATTTGTCGCAGGGGTATGTGG
>DDKQ01000043.1:13664-22683 GCA_002339355.1 Candidatus Subteraquimicrobium carltonvillense
GGATTGATTGCAGCCCAAATGCCCAATTCAGTCTTAGCCTACAAGAAATTCCCTTATTTTCGAGTTGTTATTCTGGGATTCCTTTCCATCCTTGTGCTTGGGATCGCCACCATCTCCACCTTTCCGCACTTTGCCGACATTCATTTCGCCCGGGCCTGCGACCTTGCTCAAAGCGGGTATTTCAAAGCGGCCATAAGTGAAGACCAATTAGCCACTAGATTTTATCCCCATTTGGATAGATATTGGTGCCATTTGGGCACGATGTATCTCAATCAAAGCAAGCTTAAAGAAAATAAAGTTTTATTCAATGATGCCATCCGGGCTTTTGAGAGGGCTAAAAGGACCAGTCCCCTTGAGGTTGATAATTATATTTTCTTGGCTCACGCTTACAGATATGGTGCCCGCTCTGAGTATGGGAAGTCTTACAAATCCATCTACTACGCCAAAGCCATAAGGGAACTCAAAACGGCTCTGAAACTGAAACCTTATTCTTCAATCGCCCTGGGTTTGCTGGGTATTTGCTATCTGGAAACGGGGCGGGAAGAACGGGCCTTGAAAACTTTTAAGACCATGGTGAAGATTGATTCTAAATATCCAAAGGCTCACTTTTACCTCGGATATTGCCATGAAAAATTGGGAAATGTGAAAAAAGCTCTAGGAGCTTATAAGACTGCTATGACTTTGAAACCCGATTACGAGGAAGCCAGAAAAGCGTATATCCGTCTCAATGAGGGAAGGTAACTGACACTTTTTCTAGAATTTCCATTTGATTGACATTCGTGAAATCAAAAATTAAAAAATTATTGGATAATTTTAGAAAAAATAGAAGGAAAATGACGATAATCTTAGAATTAATATAAAAACTTTGAGAAAAAAAGCACAATTCAAACCATTTATAAAGGAAAGGAGGGAAGGACATGGTTCGTTGGCCAGATATGAGTAATCCCGCCACGCGCCTGAAGGTTATATTGATCGTCCTCATGGTGGTGATCATCATTGTGGCCATTGCAGCTAGTGCTTTGGCTTTTACGTGTACTCCCACCTTCTGTGCGGATATATGCCACAGCATGAAGGCGGATGCTAAAGCCTGGCGGGAGTCGTCCCATGCCCATGTAAATTGTCTCGCCTGTCACGTCGAACCCGGACTTTTCATGCTCATACTGGATAAGATAAAAGCGAGTAAAGGGGTATACTTTGAAATTGCGGGGACGTATCATAAACCAATTAACGCTCACAGCCATCTCGCAGAGGAATTGCCCAGCCACCCCTGTGAACGGTGCCACGCCATTGAAAAAAGGAAAGTGACGTCCTCTCCTGGTGTGATCATCAACCACAAGGCTCATATCGAAAGACACATCGGTTGTGCCAGGTGCCATAACAGGGTAGCTCACCCCGGGATGAAGGGGTATGAAGATTTCATGGCCATGGAGGGATGTTACAGGAATCCCAGAGAATGCCACGGTCTCGTGGGTGCCAAAGCTCCTGGCAAGTGCGAGGCCTGCCATCCACCGGGTTTTGAACTGAAGCCCAAGAATCATTTTGTGGCCACGTTCCTTATGATCCCCAAGCCTGGTGTGAGAGCTGATCACGCGAAGATGGCCAAAGAGGACAAAAAGTACTGTGATATGTGCCACCTCGACAAGTTCTGCACCGACTGCCATGGCATGGAGATACCCCATCCGGAGAAGTTCGTTAAGAAAGAACACGGACCAATTGGCAAAACAAAACCGGAGAGTTGTACGATGTGTCATCCGGAGCCGAAGTTTTGCGATGCTTGCCACCATGAAGGGTATAAACCTGAACTCGGTCCAATGGCCTCAAAGGGTCATCCACCGCTTGTGCGGGAAAAGGGAGCTGAATCATGCTTCAAGTGTCATGCTCCTACATACTGTGCTCATTGTCACGTGAGGGGAGAGAAGTATCCCACAATAAAAGGTCCATAATTCCTCATGGAGATTCGTCTGGGAGATTTGTTTTCTTATCCAGACGGATCTGAAGGAATAGTACGGAGAGAGTGTCCAAATGGATACTCTCTAATTTCTTGTGAATTTAGGCACAAGGCTATTAAGTTACTAATATTTATAGTAATCATCACATGAGGAGTTGATCCAAATGTTGCAGGGAATAGGGAAATATTTATGGTTATTTTCTATTATTCCCCTGATTATATTCATGTGCTCTCTAATTGGTTGCGAAGTAAAACCCGTGGAAAAACCCGAAAAGAAAATCGTAAAGAAGGAGGCTATAAAACCAAAACCGCCAAAGATTTCGCCTGAAGGCGGTCTTCCGCCAATAGAGAAGGCTTTCAAAGATTGTACTTTTTGCCATGGGAGTATTGATTTTGGACAAGTGAAGGAGAAGATATTCGATAGAAAGCTATTGACCTTCTCGCACGTTCCCCACATCAATATTGGAATAAAGTGCTCTATATGTCATAAACTTCCCATACATGTTAAAAAAGGTGTTAACCGTCCACCCATGCAAATATGCTACGGTGGTGAATGCCACGGACTACCTCAAGCAAAGGCTACGGGCAAGTGCGAAGCCTGCCATCCACCGGGTTTTGAACTGAAGCCGAAGAATCATTTCGTGGCTTCGTTCCCTCGCGCTCCCAAGCCTAGTGTGAGGGCTGATCACGCGAAGATGGCCAAAGAGGACAAAAAGTACTGTGATATGTGCCATCTGGGTAAGTTCTGCACCGACTGCCATGGCATGGAGATACCCCATCCGGAGAAGTTCGTTAAGAAAGAACACGGACCAATGGGTAAGGCAAAACCCGAAAGCTGTATGAAGTGTCATCCGGAGCCGAAGTTCTGCGACATCTGTCATCATAAAGGTTACAAGCCGGAGATGGGTCCCTGGGTGACGAAGGTTCACCCCGCCTTTGTTAAAGAGAGAAAAGCTGAATACTGTTTTGAGTGTCATGATTCTTATTCCCCTTTCTGTGCAGAGTGTCATGTGCGAATGTTCCAGCGGAAATGACGATGCTACGAACCGGGAGCACGCGATGAAAAGAAAAAGAATCCCACAAACTACAATAGCGCGTTTACCTCTTTATCTTCGCTATCTTTTGAAGCTCGCACGCAAAGGATTGCGGATCATCTCCTCCTATGAGCTAGCGGAACATGTAGGCACAAATGCTGCTCAACTAAGGAAGGATCTATCCTATTTGGGTGAGTTTGGCACCAGGGGAGTGGGTTATGATGTAGCTGAACTCATTCGACAGATTTCGAAATGCCTTGGACTTACGAAGGAGTGGAAGATTGCCATAGTGGGCATGGGAAAGCTCGGTCCCGCTCTTTTGGGATATAAGGGTTTTGAGCAGGAGGGATTCAAAATTGTAGCCATTTTTGATAAGAATCCAAAGAAGATAGGAAAGAAAATGGGAAATTTGGTGGTCTCGGATGTTACTAATCTTAAAGAAGTGATTGAGAAAGTTGGAGGCGTTGACATCGGGATAATCACCACCCCTGCATCAGTGGCTCAAAAAGTTGCCAATCAACTCATCGATGCTGGCGTTAGGGCTATTTTAAACTTTGCCCCAGTTACTTTGGGAGTACCTTCCAACGTGGTCCTGCGGCAGGTGGATTTAACGACAGAATTACAGATTTTATCCTTCCACCTTACATGAGATTCAAAATTTTCCTCTATATGTTGCTGTGAGGCGAATCGGAATTTACGGATATTTTTGTCAAACCAGAAAAGAGAAGTTGATGCTGGCACTCACAGTCTTCTTTTTCATTTTTTCATCCTTGTTAATTCCCTCCAACGCTAGAGCTGTTCTTGAATCACCCCTTGGGTTGGAATGGATGTTTACTAAAAAGGGGCAACTTTATTCTCCTCCAATCGCCAAGAATTTGATGGTGTATATAGGCACGGACAATGGTGTTCTCTACGTCCTTAAGGGCTTCACGGGGAAGCAAAAATGGCGATACCACACCCATGAGGATATTCGTTGTTCCCCAGCGGTGGAGAATGGCCTGGTTTATCTGGGTTTAAATAATGGCAGCTTGATTGCCTTGGATGCCTTCACTGGTGAAGAGAGGTGGTTTTATGAGGAAAAAACTTCAGGTCCATTGCCCACGGAATTTGTTTATTACTATGCTCCCACTCCCGCTGTGATGGGCGATACCGTAGTACATAGCTCCCCTGGGGGGAAGGTAAATGCCTTCGATGCTGAAACAGGTAGCCTCAAATGGAGCCACAGCACCAAAAGTTTCTTTGCCTCCGCCCCCATAGCTGCCAATGGAATGGTCTATGTCAGTTCCATTGATGGCAAACTCCAAGCTCTTGATATCGATTATGGAGAGATAATATGGAGCTATGATAACTTGATAAGTTGTGATTGTTCGCCGGCCGTCGGCGGCGACATGGTATTTCAAGGTTCAGCTGATGGCAAGATATATGCTTTCGATGCCAAGAGTGGGAGGATAATATGGAGGCACCATAGCCTTGAGGTTGCCAAATGCATTATCGTGGGCAAGAACATGGTCTATTTTGGTTCCTCCAATGGCAATCTCCACGCTCTCGATATAGATACGGGACAGCTGAAATGGAGATTTATAACGGAAGGGTCTGTCCTTTCCACTCCAACTTTTGATGATGGACTGATTTATCTGGGCTCAAATGACGGGAAATTATATGTAATCGATGCATATACCGGTGATTTACAATGGGTTTATGACACTAAAGGCTTTTTCGTGACTTCCACTGCAACTGCACATGAAATGTACTATGTGGGAGCGACCACGAAAGAAGATGGCTTTCCAACCATCGTTGTGACCGCCTTCAAGAAGGGCAGTTTTCCGGGCACCGAAATTTGGGTTGAAGGTCGGAAAGAGGAGACCTTTGCCACGTGGCTTATAAACTATATAAGTAGCGGGACCAGAGGGGTACTTCGGGGGAAAGAGCTGAGTATGCATCGGATATTGGATATCGCTTCCTATCCCCTGGGTTTTCCGGTACATTTAATGGGGCGTGCCTCTACCGAGTTTGTGGAGTCATGGGAGCTCCATCACTGTGGGAGAATCAATAAAATGTTCATCGAGCTCACCTCGCTTATCTCCGTAAGCGGCTACATAAGTTCCCTCGTTCTTACGCCTCTTAATGCTGGGGCAAGCATCAGTTTTCTCATTTACACGTGGATTATGGCAATGCTCCTCTCCGTGCTTTACTTTCAGGCGAAGGGGTTACTCTTTGCGGGCGTATTTGTGAATAATAACACCAGTCGGATGAGAACCTATCTAAAAAAGCTCTTTATTTCAATCATCCCCAACTATCCTTTAATCTTAATTTATTTCCTGATGATAGGTGCGGGACTTTTTGCTTGTGCGCTGTTAACAGGTTTATTATCTTACCTTCCCCGATTTTGGTTTTTTGTTCTTCTGGGTTTATCTCTATGGGTTTTGACCATCTTGATTGGTAGTCTCGGTCGGGGCTTGGGACTCGCCCTTTATAATAGTCGTGAAGAAAAAATTCCTTTGAGACTGATCGGTGCACTTAAGGAGACTAAGGGTTGCTTTGGCAGATTGATCGTTTTTTCCCTCTGGCATTTTTTCCTGCTCATCCTAATTTCCTTGGGCTTGAGCATGGGTCAGGCACGGGGTTCCTACCCTATGATCATCGGAGGTTTCATTGGTACCATCATTTTTGTTTTAACCGTTTTCATGGATGCCTCGGTTGTTTTGGAAGGCAGAGGTCTTCCCGATGCACTTCAAGCCAGCATCCACTTCTCCCTTCGCAATTTACCATGGGTAATAATATACTTAACCTTGGTGGGTTTAATTTTGCTTTTGATTTCCATTCCTTTGAATTTCCTTCGGTCTTGGATGGGAATGATGATTTCGGTTTCCTTATCTTCACTGATTTGCGCCTTTCTCGTCCAAATCCACGCCCTTTTCTATTTATCCTGGGGAAGGAAAGTTGAACAAGGATAAAAACTTAGGAGGAAAACGGAGTGATGGCAAATTCAAAACCATTTGGGATGGGATAATCCATTGGTCCCTCTTTCTTTTGGTTTTCCTCTTTCCCATCCTGGTTAATCCCTTTTTACCCCCAATTTTTACATTACCTAAGCTCACTTTCCTTAGAATACTCACCATAGTTATGTTATTTGCTTGGTCGGTCAAAGTTATTAAA
The DNA here is from genome assembly GCA_002339355.1 of Candidatus Subteraquimicrobium carltonvillense. GTDB lineage: Bacteria > Actinomycetota > Aquicultoria > Subteraquimicrobiales > Subteraquimicrobiaceae > Subteraquimicrobium > Subteraquimicrobium carltonvillense. The sequence goes on from DDKQ01000043.1 coordinate 19,803, forward strand.
TCGGGGAGGATAAGATTCATTCGTACAACTTTGAATATTCCCGTCTTAGCCCTGACCTTTGTAGCTATCCTCACCACCATCACCTCGGTACATTTCCTCACGGCGTTGTTTGGGGAATACAGCCGGTGGGAAGGTTCACTAACCTTCCTCAACTACCTTTTAATTTTCTTCATTACGACGAATTTTGTTAAGGGAAGGAGGCAGTATGATCTCCTTCTCTTTGGGTTGCTTCTTTCCGCTTCTCTCGTCTCGATCTTAAGCATCATAGAACAGCATTGGACCAATTTTCTTCTCCTCTACGCCAAGGTTTATTGTCCGGCTGGATTGGGTAAACCGAGTGGATTTGAGATGGCTCGATCCTTCGCCACTTTTGGCAATCCCATGTACCTGAGCGCCTATTTAACATTGGTACTCCCATTGGCGCTAGCCATTTTCGTGAAAGGTTCTTATCCCAAAAGGTTAAAGGGGTTGCTGCCCCTTTCCATAACTTTGATGCTCATCTGTCTGGTTTTCACTTATGCTCGAGCTGCCTGGCTTGGATTCGCCGTGTCTTTCTTGTTCATAATATTTTTAAGTCTTCGAGATATTTGGGCAAATAAGAAGATGGTCTTAGTGTTCATGGGCATGGCCCTCATTTGTGCTCTTTTTGTCAACATCCCCTCGAAGTACAGCGCTTATACTGCTGTCCAGCGAATGACCTCAATCGTTCAAATTGAGGAAGGAAGTGCCGTGCCTCGCTTAAAGATGTGGCGACAGACACTCCCCCTCATCGCCGATCGTCCATTTCTGGGTTCAGGTGCCGATACCTATAAGTTGGTTTTTCCCAAATACAAGCCCAAGGGATGGGTAATTGCCTTTCGTCAACCTCTACTCGATAAAGCCCACAATGATTTCCTACAGGTGGCGGCAACCATGGGACTATTGGGATTGGCTGCGTATCTTTGGTTCCTTGGCACTTTCTTCCTGAAGGGAATCCGCACCATAAGCCAGACCGAGCATGATTATGAAAAAGCATTACTCATTGGGATCATTGCTGGAGCTTTGGGCTACGTCGTTCAACTCCAATTTAACTTCAGCCATCTTTCGGTAGCTCCTCTTTTCTGGCTCTTTGCGGGGCTAGCCTGCACCATTCAGGAAAATCGGAAGTGGGAATGGAAAATTTTTAGGAAATCAAGGCGGCTGGCGTGGATAATCTACGGAGCTTCAGGGCTCATTGTCCTTCTTCTCATCGTATGCAGTCTCATTCCCCTGATTGCGGACATTTATTTTTCTAAGGCACTAAACTACCAGCATGAAAAGCGATTAGATGAGGCAATTTCCTGCTATGAACGAGCCGCCTCTTTGTATCCCCTTGAGGAACTTTACCTGTATTCGCTGGGGAGGGCATATTCGACGAAAGCCCTTTCCGCTAAGGATCCAGAATATGCTCGTCTTTATATCATTTTGGCAGCCGATGTCTTCAACAGATCCCAGAAGCTCAATCCTTGGGATGAAAATGCTTTCTTTTACGCCGGCAATATGTATCTTCGAGCGGGAAAGGTGCTCGACAAAGGGATGTTTGACAATGCCATAGATGCTTACAACCGGGGATTGAAACTCAATCCCACGAGCGCGGATGCCTACCTAAACCTGGGAGTTGCCCTTGCCTATCAGGGCGATTTTGAAGAAGCCATTTCCGAATGGGAAAAAACTCTGGTCATAGATCCCGGAAAGGTTGATGCCCATTACAATATTGGATGGGTTTATGAAAGAATTGGTTTGCTCTCCGAGGCTAAAAAGGCATATCGAAGAGCTCTTAAGATAAATCCATCTTATACGGATGCTAAAAAAGCCCTCAAACGCCTGCAAAATCCCTGAACTCCTCTCCGAAACTTTTTTCAAAGACAGGTTTGTGATACATGTGTCATAATTTCAGAATTTAATGTGTATTATCAACAAGATGGGTTAACACTATGGTCGGGGTGAAGTGCTCCGAAAACACCCCAAAAAGGCACTATCGTGCCCACGGGGCAGGCGCAGTCGGCCGTTTACCCCGTTAGCGAGTGAAACGAGCTTTACGGGGCCGCTCGCGTCTCGCCTCGCTACAAAACTTTGAGAATGCTTAAGAGGTTTTCATAGGCGAGGCTCCGACACTTTCTTAAGCACTTACCCCTTCCTCGAATGTATAAAATGTAAACCTAACTCGTTAATAGTCCAATTTGCTGTTTAACGCAGGATTATCCAAAGATGGAGCCCACCCACTTTAGAAAAAATACAGTAATTTATGATCCACCTATAGGTCTGCGATGAGATGTCACAATTTGACCTTAGAATATTTTGCTGTATAATATACATCATAAAATAAGATAAGGATGTGTTTAGAGGGGAAATTCGATTTTATCATGCATGCGAGGTGATAATTTTGAAGCGCACTCAGATTTACCTAACGATGGAGCAGTGGCGAGATCTTCAAATCCAGGGCAAGAAAGAGCATAAATCCGTGGCTGAGTTGATCCGTGAAGCTATAGATAAAGTATATCGTAGTAAAAAGGAGTCAAATTTTAAAACCGCTCTTCGCAAAGTTGCTGGCATTTGGGCAGATCGGACCGATATAGGCTCTTCTGAGGAATATGTTCGCGAAATTCGTAAAGGTCGCCGGTTAAAGAGATTTGGATTGGAGAAATGATCCGAGTTCTTTTAGATACGGATGTAATAATCGAGTGTTTGCGAAATAACTCGGTGGTTATTTCTGCTCTTGAAGAACTGGTGGATAAAGGTACCATCATTTGTTATTCTCCAGTTTCCAAAGCAGAGATATACGGTGGAATGCGGCTCCATTGTTCACATTCAACCGGAAACATTATCCAATGAAAGATGTCAAATTATATACTCCGAGCCCTCC
>DDKQ01000070.1:0-7770 GCA_002339355.1 Candidatus Subteraquimicrobium carltonvillense
GTTTCACTCGCCAACGGGGTAAACGGCCGACTGCGCCTGCCCCGTAGACGCGACAGCGTTCTTCGGGGTGTTTTCGGAGCACTTCACCCCGACCATGGCGTTAACCCATCTTGTTAATAATACGGGTTAAATTTTGATTAGGTTATATTCCCTGCTTCCCAAGCCCAACTCTTCTCCGTATTTGAGCTGGACACTCCAATCCACACCCGTGAGTGATTCGAATTTATCCTTACTTTGAGGATCAGATAGCCCAGTGTTCTCTATTCCCCGCGTTCGATTAATGAGATCAACGCTGGCTTGATCGAGAGCCACGGGGTCTCGGGAGGCTAAAATTCCAATATCGGGCACGATGGGGGCATCACTCCACCCCCAGCAATCGCAACTGGGAGTTACATTGATGAGGAAATTCATGAATCCCACCTTATTCTCCTTACTCTTGAGTACCCCATAGACGTGCTCCACCATCTTCTTCTGAACGGAATGTGGCTCAGCTTCCCAGCTTATAGCTATAGCAAGGGATGGACAGGTAACCACACATTCCCCACAACCAAGACACTTTTTATGGTCTATCTGAGCTTTCTTTTCACCGGTTAGGATTATGGCTTGGGCAGGACACCACTTCAAACATTTCCCGCAACCGGTACACTTCTCCAAATCAACGACCGGGAGAATGTCGGAATGCATCATCTGTTTGGCGCTTCGACAACCGCAACCCATACCTACATTCTTTAAGGTTCCGCCAAAGCCGGTGGTCTCGTGTCCTTTGAAATGGGATATGGCTATCAAGACATCTGCATGGTAAATGGCACTGCTTATCTTGACCTCTTTAAAAAATCTCCCATCTATCTTTAAGGGAACGTAGTCTCTTCCATTGAGTCCATCGGCGATGATGAATGGAGCACCAACTGAAGTATAATCAAATCCATTTTCGATCGCTGTTATCAAGTGATCCAGGGCATTGGCTCTGGAACTCACGTAGAGTGTATTGGTATCCGTAAGAAAGGGTTTGCCTCCATAAGCCCTTACTTTCTCCACTACTCTACGGATGAAGATTGGGCGCACATATGCGGTATTCCCTCGCTCACCACAGTGAATTTTTATGGCCACGAAATCGCCTTCTTTTATCAAATTTGGGAAGGCTGCCTTCTCAAAGAGCTCCTCCATCTTTTGAAGCAAGCTCCTCCCCCGGTGGGCTCGCATGTCGGTGAAGAAAACATCGGATGGCATAGCTTCTCCCTCCAATTCCCTCCAAATAGAGCTTTAGGTCAACTTACCGAGCTCATATAGGACCAAAGCAGCAGCTCCTAAAACCCCAGCGTTCGTCCTTAAGCTTGCCCCTACAATTTTAACCATTTTAAGATTGGGAGCCAGCGCTCGCCTGGATATCTCCGCCCTTGCCGTCGTTAATAACTCCTCGATCTCGGCCATGCCTCCACCAATGATGATCATCTCTGGATTGAAGATATTTATGACGTTTGCCACCCCCACACCGAGTGCCTCCCCTACTTCCCGCAAAATCCTTTTCGCTAAAGAATCTCCCTTTCTTGCCGCATGAACAACAACCTCCGCCGAGATGTCCTCGATCTTCCCTCGAATCAACCTAAAGATGATGGATTCCTCATTCACGACCTCTCTAGCCCTCCTGGCTATAGCCGTGCCAGAGGCAAAAGCCTCCAAACAGCCACGATTCCCGCACCCGCATGGTGGACCGTCTGGATCAATCACCATATGACCGATCTCAGCGGCGCTTCCGCCGGCCCCACGGTAAACTCGGTCATCGATTATCATGCCACCCCCGATTCCCGTTCCAATGGTGAGGCAAACCAGGTTTGATACTTCCCGCCCCACTCCAAAAAATTTCTCGCCCATGGCAGCGACATTTGCGTCGTTATCCAAAAAGGTGGGGACATTGAAATGATGGTGAACGATGTCTCTCAAAGGCAAATTCCTCAAGGGCAGATTGGGGGAAAAGACTACGATCCCCTTCTGAAAATCCATTAACCCAGCGACGCCCAGACCTATCCCAAGGATATTTTTCACGCAAGCTTTCGAAACATTGAAAATCTCCTCGATCAGCTCTATGGTATTCCGGACGAGGATTTTGGAACTTTCAGTCGGGGTAGATTTCCTATTTAAATTTAAAATATTCGCTTGCTCATCGACCAGTGCTGCTGTCGTCTTGGTAGCCCCAACATCTACCCCAATGATTAGAGGACTAATTCTGGAGTTAACCATGTCTCACTTTGCCTGCCTGTCGGCAGACACGGCACCCATTTCCGGAGAATAAAAGCGAATACAATTTCGTCCGCCATCTTTGGCAAAAAATAGAGCTCGATTCGCCTTGTCGATGAGCTCCAACTCATCGCAGGCATGATCGGGATAAGTCGCTAAACCAGCACTTATGGTCATCCCCACCTGGGGCTCTTTTTCATCACCCTCAAAAGTGGCAGACTCTACAGCCGTCCTAATTCGCTCCCCTATCACCTGTGACGCTACCTTCCCTGTGTTCGGGAGCAGAATGGCAAACTCTTCTCCTCCATATCTAGCCACAATATCTATCGCTCTTACTTGCTCCTCTATGACCTTTGCCATCTTCTTTAGGAGAAGATTCCCCTTGGCATGTCCGAATCTATCATTGAATTTTTTAAAAAAGTCGATGTCGATGAGGATCAAGGATAACTTGCTCCCGAATCGATCCGCTCTATGTCGCTCCTCCTCTATTCGATCCATGAGATAGCTGTAATTATAAACGCCAGTTAACCTATCCAGCATGGTTAGACGATCCATCCTTTGCTGCTGTTCCTCTCGGCGTCTCTGCAGGCACCCAACGATTATGCCCACGAGTAACATGAGAGCTGAACCCGGTACTATCACAAGAGTGATTTCTCCTGTGGCGCTCAAAGGTAATGAAAAATATGCATAGAGAATACAAAAGAGACCAGAAAGTATGGCAACGAGTACCCCTCCTAAGAGATCGAAGGCAAGAGCGGCCAAAAGAAGAGGAATATAGTAAAATTGCCAAAGAAGAATTATCCTTCGGGTGAAAATAATGAGAAAGGTGATGAGGACGAAGGAAGCAACAGTTGCAAATAATTTTATATATTTCTCTTTGGGCATGATCCTCCCTCCGCTTAAGTTAATTCAAGTAAGACTTAAGAATCTCCTGCTAATTTTCAACATTGTCGTCTACCTTTTTGTCCTTTACCCTTTACTCATGACTCCTATACAAAATATCTTAAAAGCAGAACATGAGCCAGGAAGGAGAGATAAAGCTCAATAGCGCTTAATATGCAAGCCAGAACCATTGGAACAATCAGTTGCCATGGGCTGATTGCCCGCCTATGCCACCTTGGTAATAAGGTAATCAACATGGTGTTTACGGCTATTAGGGTAAAGAAAATTGCTCCAACTATGACACTTGAGAGAATTTCAAAGGATAAAATCGTCTCTCCTTGTAAGAGAAGGTAACTTAAAACGAAGATCATCAAGAGACCAAATCTTTTGAGTGTACTTTCGAGCAATGGTGAATTGATAGAGTCTCGCCAGAGTTGGCAATTTAAAACGGGGACTACAAACAGAGGCAAGGAAAATCCAAATAAAAGCCCGGTGAAAAGCCTGATCTGGTTCGTACTATTTCTCAAGCTCAAGTAAGAAGTTATGATATCTAGTACCAAAAGAAAGAGGGAAGAAAAGATGCAAATCAAAAGGAAGGGCGATAGACGATTTTCCCGCTTTCGATGGGAGAGTTGAAGATAGATAAAGGAGATTAAAAACCCTAAATAAAAGCCAGTATCTCTGGCACAAACTGGAAGTGGTCTTCCTCGGATGAAAATTGTCCTCTCGGGCATTTGGTGGCAAACAGCAAAACCAATAGCCCGAATAATATCATCGAAATTCAAGTGTTATCCTTCCCGTAAATCCAAAATCATTCGACCTCACAAACTTTCCAGTTCTCATCGATCCATAACCCTATTATCTGAACCGCAAAATTCCATGAGTCCACAGTCTTAATTGCAGCAAGTATCTGATTCAGTTGAGCTTATTTTTATATATTCAATTGCTGGTATTTGTACTCTGCCGTCCATACAGTTAATAGCAGTTGCAAAGATTCTGCTCATGCTTCCTTCTTCCTTTTAAAAAACTTCTCAATCTCGACTGCTACAAAAACGGTTAAGGAAAGAAGTAAGGTTAATAAAATCTCTTCCAGATGCAGGGGCTCAGTTTTGAATACAGGGTTGAGAAAAGGTACATAGATGATTGCCATTTGAAGGATGAAGGTTAAGAGAAAGGCGCCAAGGAGAGGTTTGTTTGACAATAACCCCAGAGAGAAAAGGGACTTTCTTTCCGATCTTATCGCAAGCACGTGCCCCATCTGGCTAAGACACAAGACCGTAAAGACCATTGTTTGCCAGTGGGCGTGCCCTGTTTTAATCGCCCATGCTTGAGTAAATATAGACACAAAACCCATTAAAAGTCCCACCCAAATCAGATGGATGCCAAGGCCGTGAGCGAATATACTCTCCTGTGGATGCCTTGGTGGTCTCTTCATAATATCCTCATCGGCTGGCTCAGCAGCCACGGCAAGGCCGGGAAGACCATCGGTTACCAGGTTAATCCAGAGAATGTGGATGGGCAAAAGCGGGACAGGAAGCCCAAAAAAGGGCGCAAGAAATATTGTCCATATCTCACCCGAGTTGCTTGTCATGGTATATTTTATGAACTTGCGAATGTTATCAAAGATTCTCCTACCCTCTCTTACTGCGTTGACAATTGTTGCGAAATTATCATCGAGAAGTACCATGTGAGCAGCTTCTTTTGACACATCTGTTCCTGTGATGCCCATGGCAACACCAATATCCGCTCTCTTTAAGGCAGGGGCATCGTTGACACCATCTCCTGTCATGCAAGCGAACTGTCCCTTATCTTGAAGCGCCTTTACTATCTTTAGCTTCTGCTCCGGAGCAACCCTGGCGTAGACTCTAATATGCTCAACCTCTTCTTCAAACGCATATAAAGATAATCTTTCAAGCTCGCTTCCGCTGATTATCGCTTTGGAATCGTCTTCTAAGATACCAAGCCTTTTAGCTATTGTCTCAGCAGTGGAGAGATGATCGCCTGTTATCATTACAGGAATTATCCCTGCTGTCTTACATTGAGCCACCGCCTCCTTTGTTTCCTCTCGAGGAGGATCCAACATTCCCACGAGACCTAAAATAGTAAGCTCGGTTTCCACATTTTCAGGCGATGTCTCCGCTGGAAGACTTTCCCATCTTCTCATGGTGACACAAAGAACCCTTAATCCATGGCTTGCCATCTTTTCATTTGCTTTCAGAATTATCTGCGGATCTACGGACTTTAACCCTTCAGATGTTAATGTTCTCGTTGATTTCTCAAGCAAGCTTTCTACAGCACCTTTGGTAAAGGAAACAAATCCATCCGCCCACTTATGAATGGTGGTCATACACTTTCTTTCAGAGTCGAAGGGAACTTCCTCAACTCTTGAAAATCTCCCTTCAAGCTCCTTTTTATCGAAGCCTTTTTCCTTGGCAAAGGAAAAGAGGGCTATTTCTGTGGGATCGCCAATCACATTCTTTTCCGCATCCATCTGTGCATCATTGCTTAGAGCCAGGGCTTGCAATAGCAGGAATTGAGGGCTGTGGAGTTGAGTCTCAAGTTCGTTGCCCGTTTTTATTTCTATTCCTCTCGTCCCCAGCACCTTCCCATCTACATATATTTCCTCAACAGTCATTTTGTTCAAAGTGAGAGTGCCTGTTTTATCAGAACAGATATAGGTGATTGAACCAAGAGTTTCCACGGCTGGGAGTTTTCTTATGAGAGCGTTTTGTTTAATCATCTTTTTTGCTCCAAGGGCAAGAGAAATTGTTACCACAGCCGGGAGTGCCTCGGGTATCGCTGCTACCGCAAGGGAAACAGCAACGAGAAACATTGAGAGGGGAGGTTCTCCTCTGAAAATACCAATGCCGAAAACAACAGCACATATAAGAAGGGTAGCCAGGGCAAGTTTCTGGCCGAATCTGGACAGTCTTTTTTGTAGAGGCGTTTTTACCTCTTCTTCCTCCTGCAATAGAGTCGCAATGCGGCCTAACTCGGTGTCCATCCCGGTGGCCACCACAATCCCCGTACCCCTTCCATAAGTGACTATTGTGTCCTGGTAAACCAGGTTTTTTCTCTCCCCAAGCGGGAGCGTTGGATCATGCAATACGATGGTGTGTTTTTCAACAGGGACGGATTCTCCAGTTAGAGTTGCTTCATCTACTTTTAGCTGAGCGACTTCTATAAGCCTCATGTCTGCTGGCACGACCTTCCCTGCCTCAAGGATTACTATATCGCCAGGAACGAGTTCAGAAGCGGGAATATTATTGAGCACTCTGTCTCTGATGACAGTAGCGGTGGGCGCAGCCATTTCTTTCAGGGCTGCCATGGCTTTTTCTGCCCGGTACTCCTGAACAAACCCCATAACTGCATTAAGGACGACGATAACGATAATGGCCACAGTGTCTATAGGTTCCCCTATAAAACCAGAAATGATGGCTGCTACGATGAGGACAAGAATCATGAAATCTTTAAACTGATCCAAGAACATCAAAATAGGAGTTCTCTTCTTGATTTCTTTTAATTTATTGGGTCCGAACTTTAGAAGCCGTTTATCTGCTTCTGTACAACTTAGCCCAGATGTTATATTAGTTTCTAAAGCTTTTTCGACTTCCTGAATATTTTTTATATGCCACCTTTCCATAATCAAAGTCTCCTTAACTCTTACTGATTTATCTTTTAATGAGATTTCTTGCCCTTTCATCCATTTTCAAGCATAACCGCTCAATATCTAAAAGTGTGTTTATGCACACGATTATCGGGTCAAATCTCGGTCTGTTTTTTACTTCAAAAATCCCTGCAATTGCTAATGGATTTAGACTCTCATAGCCGAAGAATCTCCTTGATTTCTTTTAGTATGTCTTTTAAGGGAGGCACATCTTTGAACCACTTATTTTCCATAATTTCATTGGTACAGGCACAATAAACCCGTGAAATTAACAGTTTCAATTTGGGAGGTAGCGGTTCTGGACTTAATCTACATATATTTTTCCAGCGCTGCCTATCCTTTTTCTTCGCAACCTCTACAGCCTTATACCATGCTGTATTGCGGTAGTATATCCGCACTATTTCCTTGCTCACAGGCAATCCATCGAACGTAAAACGGCACTCATCCAGCGTGCCAAGAACATCAACCAGCATCAGACGACGTTTTTGGTCAAAGCCAACTTCTATCTTTCCGTCTTCATTTACCAGTCCTGTCTTTGAAAATTCCTCGGTTATAAGATCATTAACTGTGTTGGTGAGATTTTTCAATTTAATTATTTCATCATCACTTAAACTTAAGATTTGTTGGGCTTCTCCCCAGGTTAAGTACCTATCCGTTATCTCTAACTTGGTGGAAACGTCCAAGATTGGTCTATCCAATTTCTGGTTAGGGGCAGGTTTTCTATCCAGGCCCAAATCCTGGGGTTTTATTTCACCATCTCTTAGGCGTCTAAAAACACTACTACCTGGAGGCAAAGAATTTCTGTAAATCACTTCAAGAGGTATCAAAAAGCCCCCTTTTTCACTTCGGTAAATTGAATAATCGTATTGATTGCCTTTAAGTTCAGGCCTTATAACACGTAACAATTTAATTTCCATCACATTTGTGGGCTTCTTAATTTCGGAGAGCTTTTTTACAATCTCATCCTCCACAAGTCCTACATAGTGAGT
>DDKQ01000070.1:8173-8406 GCA_002339355.1 Candidatus Subteraquimicrobium carltonvillense
TTATAATGAATATGGTCGGGCATCTCTCCCCAGTCGAATACTGAGTATCTATCTGAGAAGATGAATCTTGCCTGTCCAAGGTTATCAGGGGTTGCCCTCTTTAGAATTTTGAGGTCTTTTACACTGCCCATCTTACACCTCTGAAACCATCCCACTGCAGTTTCTCCATAATGTAATTGTCGGGACGGCCGGATTTGAACCGCCTGGCGCTGAGGGGCCTTCCTACCCCGCCC
>DDKQ01000110.1:0-3016 GCA_002339355.1 Candidatus Subteraquimicrobium carltonvillense
ATTCATCATCCCCTGAATCCACTCCGGATTATAATATCTCGTTCTCATCTCTCTGGTCATAAACTGTAGCAATGAAGTAACCTGAGGATTTGCTGGATTGGCATAGTAAAGAACATTTAAACTGGGAGCCTTCCCGCTTACCCTTTCTATAGCCATGGAAAGTCCACCATAGTAATCGTAGTAGTCGTCGTTGTCCAATACGCCATAGAGATTGGTGCTCCTGCTGTGATAAGCAATGGTTATTCCCTGGAGTAAATCTTTAAATAAGTCTATGTTAGTATTACCCCAACCGCGTTCAGAATAGGAATGGCTCATCCTGTTGAGATAAACATCTGCCACTTGATCTCTATTCTCCCAGGTCCAGGATTGTTCCACGGCTTTATTTACCCCGGCACCGTAATCACCAACGGGTGGAGCAAATATCCGAGTTATAGCAAGCTCTCCAGCATCGTTTGCTGGTATTCCAAGGCCTACATACTTCTGGGTAAGCTCAACCCAGTGCTTGGCTATGTAATTCTGCTCAATTGGGTCGCTTCCTTTGTAACCTGTGTACTTTGCATCCACTAATGTTTGGAGTGTGTAGTCAAGGATATCTTTTAAATCTGGATATGCTGCAACTATTGTGTTATAAGAAGCAGCCAAAGCTACCCTGAAGGAACGGTCCATGTTGATTAAAAGTCTTCCAAACAAGTCTCTGAATAAACCACTTGTTGTGACCACAACGTCTATTCTTGGTCTTTCGGTTAGAGGAGGAAGTCCTTTAGAAGCTCTCATGGCATTGAGATCAGACAACAGCGTGCTCAAAGGAGTAGCTTTCATCTTATCTATGCTGCCGGCTTTGGTCCAGGTTGGTTCTATTCCCAACATTCTTAAGACAAATGAGACCATGGTTCCATCATCCCTTGCTGTTTCAACACACCACACAACTGCAGCGATTTTTTCCGGTAGGCTCTCAAGTTGGGATAAAGCCATATCCGCAAGTTTCTTTCCAAGATTCCAGGCTACCTTGGTTGGCAAAAGATTTTCGGAAATTCCATAGAAGTTCTTGCCTGTGGGTATTGCTCCTGGATTTCTTATGGGATCATTTGCGGTGGATGGAGTAATATAACCACCAGAGAGCCCGTCGATGAGAGCATCCAACTCGGAGTCGAAGCTTGCCATTATTTTAACCGCGTAACCCTTTGCCTCATTTAACTTCATTTGAAGTTGCGGATTGGAAGTTAAATCAGCTACAGCTTTTTGACCGGTTATTAACAGAAGCACCCATTCTTGTGCCTGATTGTTCAACTTTTCTGCCTGGTCTAAGGTTAAATTATCAAAGTCCCAACCATTCTCTTGAGCTAAAAGCCTTTGTAGAGATGGACTATCAATCCCACCATCCGCTGAAACCATTGCCGCAGCCAATAACGCTATCTCCGCATCGGTCCAAGATTTACCAAAAGTATGTAGACCGTAAGGCATGAGAGTCTGTTGCAGATTCATGAGGTATTCATGGAGTTTCTCAATATCTTCATCGGTAATATTATTTGGGTCTTCTATACCAAGATCTGTACAGAGATTGAGCTCTTTTATCTTTTGTTTTATTGCTTCCTTGTATTCAGCTTTCATTGGGTTATCCCCGGGTGTTCTCTCATAATCATCGACCAGCCCCTTAAGCTCCACAAAACCTCCATAAAGGGTGGTTGTCTTAAGCGGTGGTGTTAGGTGGTCCACTATGACCGCATACCCTCTTCTCTTAGCTTGTAGCCCTTCCCCAACACCATCCACGATATAGATGTAAACCGAAGGAGTATCCGCAATCATTATGTCCGGATAGTCAAAGCTTGCCAGAGCGACCTGCTTTCTGGGAAGCCATTCATAGGTAGCGTGCCTTCCCACGTGCACTTGAGCGTGGGCATCAAACACTTCATTTACCCACGCATACCAAGCTAAATACTGGTGAGGTGGTGGAACAACTGTACTGTGGTAGAACTTACTGGCATCTGCCTCCCACCCCCGCTGTGGCTCAGGACCAATAAAGATATTTCCAAAGAACATTCCAGAAATTACGATGTATTCTTTCCCATCTTTCTTAACTACCATCACATTTCCAGGTGGCTCTCCCCAACCAGTAAGTCCCGGTATTGCCGGTGCCAAGAAGGCTTTCTTTGCTTCGTAGAAGGCATCCCATACATCTTCACCATCCATAATTTGTTTTAATGCAATGCTCATTTTATTTATCTGTTCAATGGCTGCTTCAGACTTTTCTGGGTAAGTGTTGGCGAGGCTTATCATTTCTTTAGTCCATTTCTCTATGGTCTTTATGGTCGCAGCCTTTGCAGTCTCATCCGATGCTCCATACTTCGCTCCAACCTTGGTTATCTCTTCAATATATCCTACTGGTCCTTCTACAACTTGTTTTTTGGCTATTGGGTTCAGCTTTTCAAACCAGGCTATATATTCATCTGCATCCCAGAGAATTGTGTTAGGATTGTTTGCCATTTCTTTGAGAATTCCTGGTGCCCAGTTGGCAACGTTTATTCCTCTCTCAAGCATCATGCTCACAAGTTCATCGACGCTTTGTGGAATCTCTCCGACATCATATCCTTCCTGTTTAAGTCTCTGGAGTATTTCGATTATGCTTGCTGGTACCGCTAAATAACTTGCACCGATATTTTGTTTTCCAGGTGGATAGTTGTAATATATCAANNTAAGTGTTGGCGAGGCTTATCATCTCTTGAGTCCATTTTTCTATGGTCTTTATGGCTGCAGCCTTTGCAGTCTCATCCGATGCTCCATACTTCGCTCCAACCTTGGTTATCTCTTCGATATATCCCACAGGACCCTCTGTAACTTGTCTTTGGGCTATTGGATGTAGACCCTCAAACCAGGTTTTGTATTCCTCTGCATCCCAGAGAATTGTGTTAGGATTGTTTGCCATTTCTTTGAGAATTCCTGGTGCCCAGTTGGCAACGTTTATTCCTCTCTCAAGCATCATGCTTACAAGCTCGTCAACGCTTTGTGGAATCTCTCCGAC
>DDKQ01000110.1:3096-4349 GCA_002339355.1 Candidatus Subteraquimicrobium carltonvillense
GGTGGATAGTTGTAATATATCAATGCAATATTTTTATCTGCATTATCCATAATTCTTAATTGAACCCAGTTGTAGACCCTATTTGCTAATTTTTTTATCCTATCTGGAATCGCTTTGTAGCTGACCAACTCAGCGCCGGTTATTGTATCCATCTCTTTTTCAGTGGTAGCCACAAATATGGGCTCAATGATGCCCTGCGTCTCGGGTATAGCAATTTGATAGTAAGTGTCGCTCCACAGTAATCCATCGTCAGATGCTAACCATTCCCCCTCCGTTCTTTTGGTTGAGGTCATAGCTCTAAAAACTGGTACATTGATATTGGCTAAAAACTGATTTGTTTGATCTACAAAACCGGACCCAAGTGAGAAGTAAAAGAAGCTCACTAAAGCATCGATTTTTGATGGGTAGTTTTGTGGATTTGCCTCATATTCCGCTGTAGAAGGAGCATCGGTGAAGAACTTGACCATCGCTGAATAGATATTTTGAGGTTGCGTCCCGATTGTCCCCGAATAGGCTCCAACCACTGGTATGACATTTAGTCCTTTTTCCGCAAGCTCATCTATCATGGCTTGGAAGTGATCCATATTGCCAGCGCGCAGAGGGCTAGTAAAGTCCACTATTCCAACTGTAGACTTTGAAGGGTCAAGAGGATACTGAGCTAAATACTCATCTAAACTGGTGAAAATTTTCCCATCTCTGTAGAGCATTTCATTGGGTAGAGCTAAGGGTGGTGCTGGATCCCATACAGCGGGCCAAGTCCCACCATTAAGCTCAGTGTACTTTTTTAAAGCCCACTTGAATTGATTTTCATAGTTAACCGTTCCACTTCGTGCAAAATAAAGCCCCGCGTCTATCCAACCGCTGATCTGTGGATATTTTGCTTTATAAGCATTTAGCCGTTCTATGTTTGCGTTCTTAAGGTCATATAGAATGGTATCTTTCTTGCTCGTGTCACCAATCACGCTATCTGGAACTCCTTCAAAAAGAAGCTTTCCGTTTATCTGACTTAACTTGGTCAATTCCAAGTAGCTTTCTAGCACAAGAAATATTTTATTGGGCTTATTTTTAACAATATCTGGATTGGCATTTATGACATTTCGGAAATTGCTCAAGCCTGGCTCAAACATCCACTCAACTATGATGATATCTGCATTTTCTATTAGACTTTTAAGCTCATCGGGACTTGCTTGACCGATTTGGGTTGTGTTGCGTATATCGAAATTCACAAGCCGTTCTGAGGGATCTTTTTGTTC
>DDKQ01000110.1:4774-8342 GCA_002339355.1 Candidatus Subteraquimicrobium carltonvillense
GGGTCGACCAGATTGGCTGCAGGCTCATTGGCAGTTTCACCTTCAGAAAACCCTTCAACAGAAACGGAGTTAGCATCCTCCTCAGAGGCTACGGCCTCTTCACCGGTTGTCTGTCCATCATCGGTTTCACCTTCAGGCGATGGCAGGCGAGCTGTGCCAGTATCAGAATCACTGTTTTCAGGCGTGCTGTTCTCATCTACAATACCTGTACTTGATGTTGAATTCCCTAGCTCTTCACTTGGCTGACCTGTTGTAGGGTCAGCCGGACTCGTAGTCTCGTCGGCCACCTCACCCGTCGTGTCTGCCGTGCCTACCGGCGGCAGTTCCGCCGACGAGGTTTGAGCAGATTCGCTTGAAGATATACTTGCTTCAGGAGTTGCTTCACCCGAGATAGTTTGATCTTGTGTCACCTCCTCAGCCCATACCTGGCTGCAGAAGAGTAATCCAATCAAAAGAATTGCCGTTAAAAGAGAAAGTACCAATATTTTGCGCTTATTCATAATCACCCATCCTTTCTTAACATGAGGTCAAAATAATTTTGTTTAGAACTTCTTAAACTTTCCGCTATGCTGGGGCAGGCAGGAAGCCCCTTAAATCCCTGCCTCCCCCTTAGCACCGCGGATCCAGAGGATATGAGGTGTCTGCCCTGCACCCCACGGACTGGCAAGACAAATAAAAAACCACGAAGTTCCTGACTTTCGAGTCAGGTCTAAAACCTTCGTGGTTCTAATTAGAAATATCTCCTATTTAATTTATTTCAAACCGCAAAAACAAAAACCACAAAACTTTCCAGCCTTCAGACTAGAAATAGACCTTCGTGGTCTTACTAATTATTTTATTGTATTCGACGCCAATTTGAAGTCTCCTTCAAAATTTTCATTCGAGTAGTTCGAGTGGTCGAGTGGTGTCCGACACCGTTCAAGTGTATAACCTGGTACAATGAGAGACTAACCTGCATATTTAAATCCGGCGTTGTATGTCTTTTGGACAAGCATGGGAGTTCCGCCCTTACATTAAAAATCTCTCACTCAATGTGCATGCTCGTGATCTCCAGGGTGTTCGTGCTCATGAGGCTCTTTCTCATGCCTGGATAAATCCCCGTGCTCATGCTCATGGCTGTGGGTCGCCCCTGAATGAGTGTGTTCATGGCTATGACTCATCCCCTCATGCTTGTGCTCATGAGTATGAGTTACCTCCGGATGAGTATGCTCATGTGCATGCTTCGCTCCTTTACACACGTTCATCATCCCCTCTCATTCCGATTCGCAAGAACCTCGCCATTTGTAATTTTTTATAATTCAACAAAATCTCGAAAATTCCCTCTCTCATCCCTGCAAAATATCTCCGATATCCAAAAGATGATATCCTTTTATACCGGTCCACTTACAGAGATGTTCCTTAAAAACTGCGGGGAATTGGGAAATGACTTCCCAAATTTTAGAGGCGGGTGTAACGTTCGCAAATTTACCCGCCATGCGATTTGTTTTAGCTGCAATTATTGCTGCTTCATGGGATTCAAGTTCTGCATGAACAAAGGCAGAGATCAAACCGGTGATGGTATCGCCAGTGCCACCGATTGCCTCCATGGAGGGAATGTTGGGCTCATCAATGGTTGCCAAGATTTTTCCGTCGTTTGCTATATAATCTCTTGGCCCTTTAACCAGCAGAGTTTTTGGCAAGTCCCCTCGATCAAAAGCAGCTTTAATTAACTCAGGAGCCTTGGTTATATCCGTTTCAAAGAGATAATGTCTAATATATGCTGGATGTGTAGCATCCGGGTCTGCTAGAAATGCCATTTCCCCAGCATCTGGAGTAAATACATCAAATTTGGATGATAAACCAGCGGCTTTAGCCGCATACATTGCACCGGCATCGGCGATAAGGATGGGTTTTTGGACACATTTCTCCACGGAATCAATGACTCTTTCCATTAGTAGTATGATGGGCAAGAAATAATGCAGCGACAGAACCCGAGGGGCAATTTTGGGAAGATTGTCGATGAGATGCCTGAAGAGCATCTTACTTCCCCAACCATCACCAATATCACCGGCTAGGATAACATGAGGAGCATCGATTCCTAAATAATCGGTGGTTATGGCTGCGGCACTGACCATCGATGCTGTGCCTTGAGTGCAGGAAATTTTATGACCATCCACCAATAAATGGTCGTCCTTAAGTTTTGCTTCCCCCTCAATAAAAAAATTCTCCTTAATGGGAACGGTTCCAGCGATTAGTAACATTTCTCCCTCTTGAAAATACTCAATGATTCTTCATAGGCTCTATCCAGCATTAAAGCGCACAATGTGTATCCAAGATCTCTTGGTCTAGGAGCTTTAGTGAGTTCCTTATCGATCAGCTCAAGATGGAGATAGGGAACATCTGGGCAGCCTCCACCCGAAATATTTAGGATGGTGCCACTCCCCTTATCGAAGGTGATCTTCATATTGCCCGCTCTGACCATCACCCAGTTGTCAAACTGAGTTACCTTTATAATATCCAATGGCTTCTGACTCTCTACATCAAGTGGAATGATTTCTCCCAAAGTTTCAATCTCATTTTCGCGAAGTACCCGTTCGATTCCCATCTGCTCCACTGTAGCCACTTCGATTGCAAGGTCGCATCCCTTTCGCAAAGCCGGTGGTGGAGCAACCAATTTGAAATTACAACCATTTTTCTTGAGAACCTTCTCCGCTCTTAATGCTTCCTGAACCGCTTTGAACAGGATTAAACCTCTTCCCCTCGAGGATGCACTTTTCTCCGGAGAAGGTCTCGACCTAGACCAAAATCTCATTGTCCATCTCTCTTCTATAATCTCATAATCTCGTTATAAGGTGAATCATAAATCTACTCTTCCTTTGTTTCATTTCACAACCAAGAAATTGCTGAGACACCTACAGTCTCGTTAATATGTCTCTCTATTAAGCAACCCAATGGCACAAGCGATAATGAGCCCTAAAATCACGGCGATCTTGCCATAAATGGTTACGCCCTCCGGTGAGGCAGCAAGCATAAAATTATGAGAAATGGCTGCACCTATTATCATCCCCAGTACTGCGAGGGCAGAATCGGTATTTCCGCCGCCCGCCAATACCAGCTGTCGCAAGGGACAACCCCCAAGCAAAATGGAGCTCAAGCCCAACAACATCATCCCTAAGAAATTCCATACGTGTTCGGGGTGAGCAATGGGTTGATCGACGAAGCCCAGATTGAATTTCCCGATGGCAAGATTGCCAATTAAAGTGACTATGAAGATGGCAATGAACCCCTGTACTAGATAACTGTCGCCGATGAGTATTAAATCTCTAATGCCCCCAGCCAGACACAGTCTTGCCCTCTGAGCGAGGAATCCCACCAATAAACCAGCAATGAATGAGAGGATGATAACCGCATGCTGCGCCCCAGGACCCTCCTTACTGAAGAAGATGGGACCTCCAGCCTCGGGGTTAAATATCGGTTTAAACAGAAGCAATAATAGTAGAGCTATCATTATTCCCGGGAGAATCCATCCTTCTACTTCCCGCTGTTCTTGGGAACGCCCCAAGTTATAACCCATTTTGAGGAAGACTAC